>JARRPS010000092.1:0-12776 GCA_037382625.1 Gemmatimonadota bacterium
GCGGCGATCGCCTCCTCGAGGCAGTCGATCGCTCGCTCCGGCTCATCTTCGAGAGCGAAGAGGCAGGCCACGTTGTAGCGGACTCCCGCATCCGCGGGGTCGATCACCAGGGCCCGCTCTGCCCACTCCTTCCCTTCCTCGAGCCGGCCGAGCCGGCATAGTGAGACGGCGCGCATCGTCGCGGCCCTTGGATCGTCGGGATTCAGGTCCATGTGCCTCTCCGCCACTTCCAGTGCGGTTCCGTAGTGACGGGTCGCGTCCTCCGTCTGCCCCTGCGCTTCTCGAGCCTGTGCCCCGAAAAAGGCGGCCTGGTAATCCTCCTGCGCCTCGAGGGCCTCGTCGAACAGTCTCGCTGCCTCTTCGTGCCTGCCCTGCTGGAATCGGATTCGGCCCAGGAAATAGCGTGATTCAAACTGGAGGGGATCCAGTCGCATCGCCTGCTCGAAGCTCTCCTCTGCCGCGTCCAGCTCGCCGAGCTGGAACTGGACGAAGCCCCGAGCCGCGTGGGCGTCCGAGGATTCGGGCGCCAGCTCCAGGGCCCGCCGGCTCTGCTCGTCCGCCTCCTCGAGCACTCCCACCACGGTCGGATAGTACATCCGCAGTAGAGCACCGGCGTACGCGGCGCCGACCCTCGCCTCCGCATAGTCCGGGTCGATCTCGATCGCCTTCCGGAACATCTCCAGTGCGAACTCGAGACTCGCCTTCCGGGTTCGTCGAAAGAACTGCCGGCCGCGCAGAACATAGTCGTACGCACGGACGTCCGACGGCTGGTCCCTTGCCGGGCTCGGTCCGGTGCCTTCGTCGTTGAACAGGACGCGAAGCGCCCGGGTGACGCTCCCTGCGATCTCGTCCTCGATCGCGAATATATCCTCCATCGATCGATCGTTCCGGCCCGACCAGAGCTGAAATCCGCTATCCACATCCACCAGTCACGTGGTGACGCGAAGCCTTTCTCCCGACCGCTGGACGCTCCCCTCCAGCACGGATCGAGCCCCGAGTGCGCGACCGATCTCGCGCACATCGCCCGGCTTTCCCTTCCACGCGAACACCGAGGTCCGGGACACCACCTTGAGACCCGTGACCCGGGTGAGGGCGTTGATGATCTCTTCGCTCAGCCCGTCGCTCAGGTATTCGTTGTCCGCGCTGTCGCTCAGGTTGGCAAACGGCAGGACCGCCACGGAATTCTCGCCCTGCGTCGCGGCGGACCGTGGGGTGCCGTCCGGCCGGAGACCGATCTCGTGATCGGGTCCCTCCGGATCTCCATCGATTGCGCCCGCACGCCAGGCGAACAGGAGCACCAGCGGGAGGCCGAACAACAGCAGTGCGATCAGCATGTCCGTGACGCGCCCGCTGAGCGCGAAGCGTTCGACCGCCCAGTCGGTGAATTCCAGCAGCGCCCAGCCGGCCGCCAGGTAGACCCCGGCGACCTGCGGGACGCGTCGGCGCAGCAACTCCTCGAAGCTCATCTCGCTCCGGCGTTCAACTCCTGGAGAATCCTGTCGGCGCCGTACACTTTCTCCAGCGCCTCCCGGATCGCCCGCACATCGACCATCACGTTCCGGCCCCGCGCCGGCAGATAGATGAAGTCACGGGAGAGCCCGTCGATATTGCGGTCGAAGTTCAGGCCTACCAGCTCGAGGGCAGGTGTCACCGCAGGAGACCCGGAATTGCCCCCGTAGGTGTCGGACGTCGAGACGAAATTGAGCGGCGTCGCGAGGTCGAGACCGGCCGGCGGCGTCCGCCAGCGCAAGGGAAGCTCCCATTCGGCACCGAGCCCCTGGCCCCGTCCATGGGCGATATAGCGGTCGTACAGACCGTAGAAAGTGGTATACGGGGGCGCCACGGTTCCATTGTACTCGTAGCTCTTCACGACCCCGTCCGTGATCCGGGGCGAGAACGTTCCGTCGGGCGGGACGTCCCGTCCGTACACGGCGAAGCGTGCGCGACCGAGATCGGACTCGAGCTTCGCTTCCTCCGGACCGAGCCGGTTCATCGCATCCAGGTACTCGCTATAGGCGGGCCGCAGCTCGCGGGCGAGGACGATTCCGGGATCGTTCGGGTCCAGCGTCCCAGCCTCCAATGCGGCCTGTGTCGCCTCCGCCGAAGCGAACACGGAATTCGCCAGCAGATGATCGGCCGCCTGCTCCGGCGTGCGACCTCCGAGTGCCGTGGTCACGATCGGGTCGCTCTCGTCGAGGAACCTCTGCAAGTCCTCGAAGCGGGCCACCAGGAGCTCACGCTCGAGCATGGGGTTCGTGTCCGTGATCCGGGACATCTCCTCGACCATCAGCGCCAGGGAGTCGGCCGGTTGCCCCTCCTCCTTCGCCTCCAGCCAGCCGAGCCCGAGACGGACGCGTCGCTGGAGAGCAGACGAGAACCCCCGGTTGTTCATTTGCATGAAGGCCGCGTGCCGGGCCGCCATCGGGCGACGCTCGGCCTGTATGGCCGCCAGCCGTTCGAACACGTTTCCGTATTGCGCGGCCAGCTGAGGATCGGCGGCGATGGCCTCCTTGAGTTGACGCTCGGCATCCGCCTTGCGGGCCATGATCACCGGGTCGTTGAGCGCCGCGAGCCGGCCGCCGGATGCCTTCATCGAATTCGAGAGGCCGAACATCGCGTTGCGCATCTGTCCCGCGAGATCCGGTGGGGCGTTCTCGCGAAGCTCGCCGAGAATCGCGTGCCGGCTCTCGAGCCAACTCACCAGGGCCGGCACCGAGACATCCCTCTGGTATTCCAGCTGGGCGATGCTCTTGAGCCGGTTGGTCGAGCCCGGATTGCCGATCACGAAGACGACATCCCCCTCTTCCACGCCGTCCAGGCTCCAACCGAACCAGTGCGTCGGGCGATATGGAGCCCCGTCCTTCCCGTAGATTCGCAGAAACGCGAAGTCGAGCGCGTACCGCGGGTAGGTGAAGTTGTCGGGATCGCCTCCGAAGAAGCCCATCTGCAACTCCGCCGCCACGACCATCCGAACGTCGGTGAAACGGTTGAACACGTAGGCCGAGTAGCGTCCCCCGTTGTAGAGCGGAATCATCTGCACCCAGACGGAGTCGCCCGTGATCCGGGTCCCGTACTTCTTGAGCAGGGTCTGCTCGAGCCGTTTCAACACCTCGCCGCGCAGCCGCTCCCGCTCTTCCTCGCTGGCAGCCGCGTCCGTCGCCGCGAATACCTGATCGGTCACATCCTCGACTGCGAGCAGCTGGTCGGCATAATACCCCGGAATCGGGCGCTCATCCTCCAGCGTGGCGGCGACGAATCCACTGTCCAGCAGCGCCTCTCCCTCCTGCGTGATCCGGCTGACCACGCCGCGTACGCAGTGGTGGTTGGTGGCTACCAGGCCATCGGGAGACACGAACGACGCCGAGCAGCCGGGAATCCGGAGCACCGAGAGTCGCGCGCGCTGGAACCACTCCTCGTCGGCCTGAAACCCGTAGGTCTCGGAAAAATAGTCGGAGGGCGGGTACTCGAACGTCCACATCTTGCCATAGTCGAATCGGCCCGCCTGGACCGTATCGAGATCGACGCCGCCGACCTGGGCAGAAGCGGTCTGGGGCAGCGCCGCCGCGAACAGTGCGAACGCGGTGATCGCGGCCAGCCATTTCGGGCGTGCAGGAATTTTCACTCTGCGGGGGACCAGCATCGAACGCCTCCGTGCGGTGCGAGAGGTTGCACTTCGAGTCGAATTCGGACAGGTGATCCACCGGCCCGACCTCGCCAAGATGCGCCACGAACCGGTCACCGCAATGGCGAGTCGATTCACGGCTCCGATCTTTATACCGAGGAACACTCTGGTTGGGGCAGACGCTTCAGACAGGCGGTTCCCGAATCAGGGCAACGCGGGTAGACTGTGGCCCATGTCGAATTCCAACGCGATGAGCGACCGGGTACTCGTGGAGCTGCTCCCCGATCATCCCGCTTACGGCCGGGCGGCTTCGGACTCCGACGCGGGCCTCGTGCCGGCGAGGGAGGGAGACGCGGGCATCGACCTGATCGCCTGCGAGGACGTCGCCCTCGCCCCCGGTAGCCGCGTGGCGGTCTCCGCGGGCCTGCGAATCGCCCTTCCGCCGGGCGTGGAGGGACAGGTGCGGCCGCGTTCGGGGCAGGCTCTGCGCCACGGACTCGGCTGCCTGAACGCGCCCGGCACGATCGATCCCGGATACAGGGGCCCGGTGAAGGTGATCCTTTACAACGCCGCGGCGGCGCTCACATCGGTTGAGGTCGAAGGCCCGCCCGAGGCGCTGGCCGAACGGATCGTCCGGGGACTGGCGGAACGGACGATTCACGTCCGGCGCGGCGACCGGATCGCTCAGCTCGTGTTCGCCCGATTCGGGCGACCCGTGATCGAACTCGTCGATCATCTTCCGGAAGACACCGAACGCGGCTCGGGGGGCTTCGGCTCCACCGGCGTCGCCCTCGAGAGGTAGTGCATGGAGTCCCAGCCACTGTTCAACGATCTCTTCGGCGTCATGGCCGTGATCTGCATGGTCCCGGTGTTCTTCCTCTGGCTCGAGCGAACGACGAGGTGGAAGGTCTTCGACTTCCTGCCGGCGATCATCTGGATCTTCCTCACTCCGATCCTGCTCTCGAATCTCAACATCATTCCGCGTGAGAGCCCGATCTACGACACCTTCAAGTCGTTCGCCGTGCCCCTGTTCATCGTGCTGATGCTGCTCGACATCAATATCCGGCAGTCGATGAAGGTCGCGTGGCGAGGCGCCATCGTGCTGACGATCGGAGCCGTCGGGATCGTGATCGGGTGCGTGGCCGCGTACGTCGCGTTCTCGGCCGGTGTGCCCGACAACGCGTGGTCGGGATTCGGTGCCCTGGCGGGGAGCTGGATCGGTGGCACCGGCAATCTGGCCGCCGTGGCCGAGAGTCTGGATACGCCGAGCGAGCTGGTCGGCATCGTCGTGATCGTGGACAACATCGTCTACCTCGTGTACTTCCCGCTGATTCTGACCTGCAAGAGATGGGCGAAGCCGTTCAATCGGTTCACCGGCGTGTCGGAGGAGGAAATCGCGCACTTCATCGAGGTCTCCTCGGAGGTCGAGAAGAAGACGCACGAGGTTCACTTCAGTGATGTGCTGACCCTGGTGGGCTGGGGATTCGTAGCGATCGTCGCGGCTCGCTTCATTGCCGGAATGGTGCCGGAGTTCCCGCCCGTTCTGACCACGAGCACGTGGACCATCCTCCTCGTCACCACGCTCGGAGTCCTGATGTCGGCGACTCCGCTCAAAGATGTTCCCGGCACCGAGCCGTTGTCGATGAGCTTCGTCTACCTGTACATGACGATGATCGGGGCGTCCGCCGATCTGAGACAGCTCGGTGACGCGCACTGGTTCCTGGTCGCCGGTTTCGTGGCGATCGCGATCCACCTCGTCTTCGTGGTGATCGGCGCGAAGCTGCTGCGGCTGGACGTGAGCATGGCGGCGGTTTCGAGTGTCGCCTGCGTGGGTGGTGCGGCATCGGCCCCGGTGGCGGCCGGATACCACCGGGAGGAGCTCGTTCCCGTCTCGATCGTGCTGGCGCTGATCGGATATGCGCTCGGCAACTACCTGGGCGTGGCCACGGCGTACCTGTGCAACCTTGTCGCTTGAGCCCGGCGGCGACGATCGCCGGGGCTCAACTCAGGATCGTGGCCAGACTTCGGGCGTGAACCCGCGGAATCTCGTGTCGTACCCGGCCGGAGCGGACGAAGCCGCGACCGACGGTCTGGCCGTCGAGCTGGAGGGCCACGTATCCGTCCGTCACGCCCTCTACCTCCACCGGGGCTCCGGACAGCAGCGCTCGCCAGCTCTCGAGCGACAGATCCACCGTACGCCCGGTCAGTGAATCGCCCAGCCGTCGAAGTAGATCGTTGGAAGGACGTGGCAGGCCGCCACTGTCGAAGCTGAAGGCGCGCAGGCCCACGGCCACGGAGTCCCAGGCTCCCCGTCCCGCCCACGCGTCGAACGGCCATTCGCCGCAGCCGTGGGCCCACAATCGGTCGTTCCGGAGCAACCACCGTACGCCTTCGAGGGCCGACGACTCGACGCGCCAGACCTCTCGCAGGGTTTGCCGGATCGAGTCGAGTTTGCTTTCGGCTGCCGAATCGAGTGGACCGCGGGCTCCATCGGGAGCGGCGGCCCGCGGAATCGGAGTCCAGCCGGCGTCTCGAGACGACGCGGAAGTCGCCGTGGGGTCGTCCGATGACTCCGCCCGCCGCAGGAGCGCGAGAAACAAGCCGCCGGAGTCGACCTGGTGGGGGTAGATCCGGGAAGTGTGTGCCAGCCGTTCATCGAATCGCCTGCCCTCGAATTCCGTCAGACCCGGCGAAGTCGGCACCGGCAGAGACAACGGGATCACGTCCACGGGCGAGTCCGCGAGGACGGCATCCACGACTGCCTCGTTCTCCTCGGGCGCGAAGGTGCAGGTCGAGTAGAGAATCGTGCCGCCGGGACGGGTCAGCTCGATCGCCCGGCGAAGCAGTCCCTCCTGCAGAGCCGTGACGTAAGTCTCGTAACCTTCGCGTCTCGGTCGTACGCGTCCACGCCCTTCACGGACCGTACCTTCCGCGGAACAGGGCGCATCGACGAGGACTCGGTCAAACCATGCCCCTCCCGGCAGCTCCCGCCCATCGGCGGTCACCAGCAGGACGTTGGTGTGCCCGGTCCGATAGACGTTCCCGGCCAGGGCCCGCATCCGTCCCACGTTCGAGTCCACGGCGACGAGCGGTCCCCGGTCCTCCATCAGGTCGGCCAGGTGCGTGGTCTTCCCGCCCGGCGCCGCGCACATGTCGAGCACACGCTCGCCGGACGCCGGCCCCAGTGCGGGGGCGGCCAGCCCCGTCGAGGTCCGTTGGACGTAGAAGAGTCCGAGCCAGTGCTCGAGCGTCAGGGCGATGGGGTTCGGCGCCCTCTGGACCCGTAAGAAGCCGGCTTGATCCGGGATCGGGCACAGAACGAATCCCTGTCGTGCCATTCGCTCGGCCAGCGCATCGGGTTCGATTCTCCCCGAACTCACCCGAATCGTCGTCGGCTCGGGCCGGGAGGCGAACTCGAGGAACTTTCCGAACTCGGGTATGACGCCGCGATATCTCTCGAATGACATCCGGGACTAGTGCCTGCCCGGGCCGACGCACGCAACCCGGGTTGCGCCCTGGCTGCCAGCGTCGGATCGTCCTGCCATGACCGACGACGAGATCCGTACTCCCCGCACGCCCGCGGAGGCGTATCCGCTGCTCAAGGACGCCGTGCTGCCGATCGTGGAGAAGAACGCGGAAGCGCGAGCTGCGTTCGACGCGATGCGGGAGCGCGGACTGTCGGAGGATGAGGCGCGCGAGGAGTTCGCGCGCGTGCTGATCGCCGTGATGTTCCACGTGGGCGCGGGCTCCGAGCGGCTTACGGCGGCCGGGGGCGGAGAGGGGCTCCGCAGGGAGGCCTTCGGCCGCCTGGCTTCCGGTGAAACGGCCCGACAGATTCGTCTCCTGTTGTGCGGCATCGCTGCCTCGATCGCTCCCGCCGGTCTCGTGGCGCAGACGAGTGAGGCACATATCATCGAGACCATCGTGATGGAGCCGGACTCCATGCTCCTCGACGTGGGTCAGCGCGCTGCCATCCGCATCACGGCGCTCGACGCCACGGGGAGGCCGGTGGAGAATCCGGACATGATGGTCTGGACGCAGGGGGCGGAAATCGCCGTCGATCAGAGTTCCGGCCTGGTTACGGCGATTCGGCCCGGTGAGACGGTCGTCGAGACGCGGGTGCGACGCTGGGCACCCGGGCGAACGGGATACGACGACCTCAAGGCGTACACACGCGTCGTCGTCCGTGCGGCGCCCGTCGACCGGATCGAGATCACGACGAGCGCCGACGACATTTATCTCGGAACCCGGGAACGTCTGACCGCGCATCCGTCCGCGGGGGGGCATGCCCGCCTGGATGCCCGGGTCGGATGGACCTCTTCGGATCCCGACATTCTCGAAGTGGGTCCTACGGGCCTCCTTTACGGTCGCCGGATCGGGACGGCGCGCGTGACCGCGAAGGCCGGTGATGCAGCCGAATCGATCGAATTGCGGGTGGTGGCCAACCCCATCCACTCGCTCGAAATCGAGCCGACGTCCGCCGCGGTGCGGGCGGGGGATCTGCTTCGACTGAAGGCCAGCGCGGTCGACGACGACGGCCGAACGGTCGAAGGCGGAACCGTGCACTGGAGCTGGGAGGGGCTGGAGGGTCAGCCGTTCGACGCGCTGGCGCTCGACACCGACGACGGCCGAACGGGGGTGCTCGTGCCCAACGATCCGGGGCTATACCGGGTCACGGCCCAGATCGGAGATCGCTGGAGGGACGTGATCGTCCGTGCTCATCCGCGGCCGCCGCGACGGAAGATCCGCCTGGTGGCCCATGGCGTCGTGCCCACGGGCCAGGCCACGACCGATCTCTGGGTCTTCGAAGGCCTCGATGGCCGCGACTACGTCTACACGGGCACCTACCACGGCAACCTGATGTACGCCTGGGACGTGAGCGATCCGTCAAGCCCGGCCATCGTCGACTCCGTCCGGTTCGACGGACGGCGAGTGAACGACGTGAAAGTCAACGAATCCCGAACGCTCGCCGTCGTAACCAGTGAGCACGCCTCCGACCGGAAGAACGGGATCACGCTGCTGGACATCACGCGGCCGGCGCACCCGCGAAAGCTCAGTCACTTCACCCAGGGGCTGACGGGCGGCGTCCACAACACCTGGATCGTGGACGATCTCGTCTACGCGGTTCACTACGGCACTCGTGCGGTTCACATCATCGACATCTCGGAGCCGGCCGCGCCGAGCGAGGTCGGGCGATGGCAGCTGCCGAATGACGACCGTTTCCTTCACGATGTGACCGTCGAGGACGGCTACGCCTACCTCTCCTACTGGAACGATGGCGTAGTGATCATCGACATCGGTGCCGGCACGCACGGAGGCACGCCCACGGAACCCGCACTCGTCTCACAGCTGGCTTACAGCTACCGCCTGGGCTCCGAGAGCTACGCCAACACGCACCACGCGATCCGATACGGCGACTACGTGTTCACGGGAGACGAGATCTTCGGCTGCGCGGAGTGCGTGAACGGCCCGAGGGGCTACATCCACGTGATCGATGTCAGCGACATCGACCATCCGCGCAAGGTGGGCTGGTACCTTGTGCCGGAAGCGGGCTCGCACAACCTCTGGGCCGAGGACGACAAGCTTTACGTCGGGTACTATCAGGCCGGACTGCGCGTCGTGGACATCTCCGGAGAGCTGCGGGGAGACCTCTACCGGCAGGGCCGGGAGATCGCCTGGTTCATGACGGAAGATGGCACCGGGAGCGTACCGAACGCGACCGACACCTGGGGAGCGCAGCCGTTCAAAGGGAAAATCTACGCGTCCGACGGCGCATCCGGGCTCTGGATCGTCGAAATGGAGGAGTCCCCCCCGCTCGTTCCCTGATTCCGGGCCACGTGCGGATCCCGCGTCGGCCGGAGGGGGCCCTCCTCAGTCGAACAGATGCGTTGGCGCCGGCCCATCCGGGAATACGACCTCGTTGGTGATCGCAGCGACCCTCCAGGTACCGCCACGGCGGATCAGCGAGAAGTTGTCCAGTCCACGGTTCCCTCCTCCGCCGGGAATTCGAGCCTCGTACAGGACCCACACCTGAGCCATCTCCCCGAATTCCGTCGCCTTGAGCTCGAGGATCGTCTCCTTGAATCCGTTCGCTCGCACCTGGGGCGTGGCGTAAAATTCCTCGAAATCCCGGATGAACCCATCGAGTGACAGCACGCTCATCATGTCGCGGGAGCTCCGGAGAACAATCACGGACTCCTCGAGAAACAGCTCCCGAACCGGTGCCCAGTCCGGGACCGATCCCGCCTCGGCGCTTATCAGATCGTACAGGAGGCGGATCGTCTGCTCCGAACCGTCAGCCGGGGTCCCGGCCGGACTCTGTGCGCCGAGAGTCTCCAGAGGCAGGCCCACGAGCAGGGTGACGACGCACAATCTGAGAAGGAATCTGCGGGGCATCTCGTCCTCCGGGGTGGCGGAATCGCTCCCTCCGGCCGCGCACCGGCCGGTGGCTTCGCCCGACCGCCGTATAATGCGCCCCTGAAGCCGGGACGGCCACGTCCGGTAGCCGGGGAGTGGTCCGGCGAATCGGATCGGTTGTATTCTGGAACGACACGAGGCTCCGCCGGGACGGGACGGAGGTGTCCGCCCGGGCCGCAATTCTCCTTCAATCAGGAACCGGAAAATGTCAACGGAGTTCGGATTCCTCGCACAGGTCAACGATGCTTTCGATCGGGCTGCGGCCCACACGGAGCTGGAACCGGGCCTCCTCTCGCAGATCCGGGCCTGCAACAGCGTCTACCGGCTGACCTTCCCTTTGAAGCGCGATGATGGATCCATCCAGGTCATCGAAGCCTGGAGAGCCGAGCACAGCCAGCACAAGCTGCCGACGAAGGGCGGAATCCGATTCAGCACCGGGGTGACCGAGGATGAGGTGATGGCGCTCGCCGCGCTCATGACATTCAAGTGCTCGGTGGTCGATGTTCCGTTCGGAGGGGCGAAGGGCGGAATTCGCATCGACAGACGTGACTACTCCGCCAACGAGCTCGAGCGCATCACCCGGCGATACACGTACGAGTTGATCAAGAAACGATTCATTGGCCCCGGCATCGACGTGCCGGCCCCGGACTACGGGACCGGACCGGCCGAGATGGCCTGGATCGTCGACACGTACAAGTCGATGTCGAACGGCGAGCAGAATCCGGAGGCCTGCGTAACCGGAAAACCGATCGAACAGGAAGGCATCCGCGGCCGGCTGGATGCGACGGGGCGCGGTGTATTCTACGGGGTTCGGGAGGTGTGCAACTCTGCAGAAGAGATGAGACCGCTCGGACTCGAGCCGGGGCTCGCGGGCAAGCGTGTGGTGGTCCAGGGTCTCGGAAACGTCGGGTATCACGCCGCACGTCACCTTGCCGACGGCGGAGCGATACTCGTGGGCATGGCAGAGTACGAAGGTGCGATCGCGAATCCCGACGGACTGGACCTCGAGGCCGTCGTTCGACACCGCGAGGAGACGGGTTCGATCCTGGGCTTTCCCGGAGCCACCGATCTGGCACGAAACATCGACGCCCTGGAACTGGACTGCGAGATCCTCATTCCCGCGGCCCTCGAGAACCAGATAACGGGAGAGAACGCGCCCAGGATCCGGGCGAAGATCATCGGCGAGGCCGCGAACGGACCCACCACGGCCGAGGCGGACGCCATCCTTCTCGAGCGCGGAGTGCGAGTCCTCCCAGATCTCTACTTGAATGCCGGCGGAGTGACGGTCTCCTACTTCGAATGGCTCAAGAACCTCTCACACGTCCGATTCGGCCGCATGGAGAAGCGCTTCGACGAGGCCGCGCATCGGAGCCTGCTGCGCGAGATCGGACGAGCGACCGGGGTGGACGTGGCAGCCAGCGACCTGCCGGACCTGGGCGCCGATGAGGAGGACCTGGTCCACTCGGGGCTCGAAGAGACGATGATCGTCGCGCTCCAACAGATCCAGGACGTGGAAGCCGGAATGGGCATACGGGACCTTCGCACGGCCTCGTTCGTCACCGCGATCAAGAAAATCGCCGTATCCTACCAGGAGCTCGGCATCTTTCCTTGAGGTCCTCGCGGATTCGTTGACTGCCCTTTCGCGCGGCATCCACAGGTCCGATACTTGCCGCCCAGTAGCGGAGTCGGCCACACCGTGACCGGGGGAACCGCGTATGAAGGGCCGGGACATCGGGAGGAAGCAGGTTCGCGGAGACGGGCGGGGAGGATTCCGCCGACAGACTGCGGCCCGCTGCATACTTTACGCAACCACTTTACTGTGTGCAGGCCCACTGGCCGCCCAACCCGTGCGGGACACACGTTCCACCTCGCTCGACCTTTGCCTGGTACCGGACTCCATCGGCGACGCGCTCCGGAAGATCGCTCGCCGCGTGGACGGAGAAATCGGAGTAACGGCGGTACACATCGAAACGGGTGCGAGGATCTCTTACAACGGCGGTCGCCGCTTCCCCATGGCCAGCGTTTCGAAGGTCCCCATGGCACTGGCTTTTCTTCGCCGGGTGGAAGCGGGCGAGATCGACCTGTCCGAAGATCTCATTGTTCCGACAACGGATTTCCGGCCGGGCTACAGTCCCCTGGCCAGCTGGTCGGGAGGAAAGGCCGAACAGGCGACCGTAGACAGTCTGTTTCGACTGATGATCGAGGTCTCCGACAACACGGCGACCGACGTGATCCTGCGGATGGCAGGCGGACCATCCGAGGTCACCCGTCGGCTTCGGGAGCTCGGCATCGTGGACATCGACGTGGATCGATCGGAGGCTCGGACCTTCGCCGATCTCTCGGGGATTCCCGATACGGTACCGGAGTCGCAGTTGTATCGGTACAGCTACTTCCGCATGCGGGATGCGCTACCCGCGGATCACCGCCAGGAGGCCCGACTTCGATTCGGTGACGACCCGCGCGACACGGCCACCTCCGACGGCATGGCCGAATTGCTGGTCCTGATTCACGCCGGGGTGGGGCTGAGCCCGAAGTCGCGCGACTACCTGGTGGACGCGATGCTCGCGAGCCGGTCCGGCCCGCGGCGCATCAAGGGGTTGTTGCCAGCTGGAACGCCCGTCGCCCACAAGACGGGCACGATCGCCGCTGCGATCAACGATATCGGGATCATCACCTTGCCCGACGGAGCCGGGCACGTGGCGATCGCGGTGTTCGTATACACCTTCCACCGGACCGA
>JARRPS010000093.1:0-11194 GCA_037382625.1 Gemmatimonadota bacterium
CACCGAATCTCTTCACCGACGATTACCCGGTCCGGTTCGATCGCACGGGCGCGAAACGCCCCCTCGATTTCGCCGTGATCGGTGACGGCGATGCGCCCGATACCCTCCTCCGCCGCACGCTCCACCAGCTCGGCCGGCGTCGTGCTCGCATCGGTGGACCAACAGGTGTGCGCGTGGAGATCGACGCTCGTCCGGTCTGTCATTTCCCCACGGTCAAGCGGTCCCCCGGATAGATCCGGGAGGTCTTGAGGTTGTTCATTGTCATCAGGTCGCCCGTCGTGACGCCGTGGGCCCGGGCGATCGTCCAGAGCGTGTCTCCACGCTGCACCGTCACGATCCGGGAGCCATCCTTCGCGGTCACGGCCGGCGCCGGTGCGGGCGCGGCCCGCGCCACCTGAGCGCGGGCCCGACCCGACCGGGGGATGATCAGCTTCTGGCCGATCTGCAGGCGGCGCGGATTCACGTTGTTGTTCGTCGCACGAATCGCCGTGATCGACACACCGTACCGGTCGGCGATGTGCGAAAGTGTCTGTCCACGCGTCACGACGTGCTCCAGCCAGGTCACCCGCTCGGAAGCCGGCACCTGCGCGTAAGCGGTCATGAAGGTCCCGGCCGTGCCCGGAGGAACGCGCACATCGGCCTTCATGTCCGGGGGTGTGACTCGGCGTGGATACTGGGGATTCAATCGTCGGATCTCATCCTCGGTCGTTCCCGCCGCCTCGGCGAGCACGTCGAAACTCGTCGCGTCCGGCACCTCTACCACGTCGAAAGCGAGGGGCGGCTCCGGCACGACATCCTCGAACCCGTACCGCTCGGGGTTCTTCGCGATGAGAGTGGCCGCGATCAGCTTCGGGACGTAGTTGCGGGTCTCGCTCCGCAGAACCCGCGCATCGGACAGATCCCAGAAGTCGGTGGATCCGGTGCGCGCGATTCCGCGGCTCACCCGACCCGGGCCGCCGTTGTAGGCGGCCGCGGCCAGATACCACGAGCCATACTCCTCGTACAGGTCTCCGAGGTGCGCGATGGCGGCGTCGGTCGCCTTGAACGGGTCACGTCGCTCGTCGAGCCAGTATCCGATCTCGAGATCGTAAAGTCGGCCCGTGCCCCGGATGAACTGCCACAGCCCCACCGCATGCGCGCGGCTGTACGCGTTGGGGTTCATCCCACTCTCGATCATCGCGAGATAGAGCAGGTCCTCCGGCAGGCCGGCCTCTCGCAGTCGGCGGCGGATCATATCCTCGTACGCGCCGGCGCGCTCCAGATAGATCTGGAACCGGGTGCGGCCCTGTCCGTTTGTGAAGAACTCGATCCAGCGTTCGACGTGCTCGTTCATGTCGAGCGGAATCTCGTTGCGCTCTGCGAGCGTCAGTGCACGCTCCGAGAGTCCCAGCGGATCGCTGCCGTAGACGTGGTAGAAGGTGCGACGCTCGCTCTCGTCGAAGGCGAGGACGTCGTCCTGGAATCCCGGCGACTCCTCGTTGATACCTTCGAGCGCTTCAGATGCGACCTCGCCCGGCGATCGCAGGGGCACGGTCGTCGACGGATCGGTCGCCACGACAGCATTCGCTTCCGAGCCGACGTCGGACACCGGGGACAACTGGGGCGCGGTGCGGCCGGAGCAGGCCGCAAGCCCCAGCAGCGTGAGCAGCAGTTCGGGCCGGAGCGAACGGAACCGCTCCGCCCCTCGCCTGAACCGGTCGCCTGCGAACTCGAGATCCATCACGCGGTGCCTCCTGTAGGGCCGTCGAGCGCGCCATGCGCGGAATCGCCCGGCTGCCGCCATCGGTGCGGCCGGAGCCGCAGAATCGGCTACAGCCGGTAGTTCGGAGCCTCGCGCGTGATGACCACGTCGTGCGGATGCGACTCGCGCAATCCACCCGATGTCATACGCACGAACTCCGCCCGGGTCCGGAGTCCATCGACGTCTTCGACGCCGCAATATCCCATGCCACTGCGCAATCCACCGACCAGCTGGAACAATGTGTCCGCTACCGGTCCCTTGTAGGGCACCCTGCCTTCGATCCCCTCTGGAACGAGCTTGCGCCGCTCGGTGTCTTCCTGAAAGTAGCGATCCGCCGAGCCTTCCTCCATCGCGGACAGCGATCCCATGCCACGTATCAACTTGAATCGTCGACCTTCGAGGAGAAACGACTCCCCGGGGCTCTCTTCCGTTCCTGCAAGCATCGAGCCCAGCATGCAGCTGGACGCGCCCGCGGCCAGAGCCTTTACGATGTCCCCCGACTGTTTGATCCCGCCGTCCGCGATCACCGGCACATCTCCGGCCCCCTTCACGGCTTCCATGATCGCCGTGATCTGAGGAACGCCGACGCCGGTCACGACGCGCGTGGTGCAGATCGAGCCGGGCCCGATTCCGACCTTCACAGCATCCACGCCTCGCTCGACCATCTCCCGCGCTCCGTCCGCGGTGGCGATGTTGCCGGCGATCAACTGCACCTCGGGGAGCGCCTCACGGATCTTCTCGACCGCTCTCAGCACGCCGTCCGAATGTCCGTGTGCGGAGTCCACCACCAGCGCATCCACCCCCGTCCCCACGAGTTCACGGGCTCGCTCGAGGTCCCCTTCCGCAGCCCCGACGGCCGCGCCGACCAGAAGACGGCCATGCTCATCCTTCGAGGCGTTGGGATGCGCCCTGCGCTTGAAGATGTCCTTGACCGTGATCAGGCCCCGGAGGTACCCATCGGAATCGACGACCGGGAGCTTCTCGATCTTGTGACGATGCAGCGCCTGTTCGGCTTCTTCCAGCGAGGTTCCAACCGGGGCCGTCACCAGGCCTTCCCGGGTCATCACCTCCTGGATCGGACGATCGAGATCGGTCTCGAACAGCAGGTCCCGATTGGTGAGAATACCGACCAGCCTTCCACTGTCGTCCACGATCGGCACGCCGCTGATCGAGTACTCCCGCATCAGCGCCGTCGCCTCACGAAGGCGCGCATCGGCGCCGAGCGTGATCGGATCCAGAATCATGCCGCTCTCGGAGCGCTTGACCCGGTCCACCTGTGTGCACTGGGAATCGACCGACATGTTCTTGTGGATGATCCCGATGCCGCCTTCCCGTGCCATCGCGATCGCCATGCGGTGTTCGGTCACCGTGTCCATCGCAGCGGAGACCAGCGGAACGGAAAGCCGGATCCTTCTCGTGAGCTGCGTCCCGACCGATACGTCGGCCGGGTGCACCCGGGACCTGCGGGGCACGAGAAGTACGTCGTCGAAGGTCAGCGCTTCGGGGATCGAGCGTTCGGTCATGAGCGGTACCCGGCCGTCGACGGTGCAGCGCGCTGTGCGCGCCCGGTACACGAGGCCGGGGTGGGTGAAGGCCTCACGCGGTTCGTGCTCGCGGGGTCACCTGCTCGGCGTCGTCACGAACGCGAAAGGGTAGAGCGCACCGCTTCGACAGTCAACTATTCTACCGCGATCTCACGTGACTCCGGAGGCTCCCGGTTGGCATCCCGCTTCGCGGGCGCCGAGGGTTCCGGGCGGTTTCCCTCCAGTTCCACGAGAAACTCCTTGCCCGCCGCCCGGACATGTCCGAGAACTCGATCCGCCGCGCCCATGACCTTCATCGTCTCCCGGATCGCAGAAGCCGGAACCCGCCGCTTGCGCATGGTGTCCTGGAACATCTCTCCGAGCTTCTGAATTCCGGACGTGGGCAGCTCGTCCTCTCCGTACTGCGACCTCAGGTAGTTGATGAAGTCCAGCACCTGGTACGCCTTGTCGTCCGGAAGAGAGTCCAGCTTCCTCCAGATCTCCTTGCGAAGTATCTCGTTCATCGGGCCTCTGACCGGCTCGGGTTCGTCGGACTTCGAAACGTCCGTCCCTGTGTAGTTCGCAAACGGCACGCAGAAGTTTCATCTGTACCGGGCGGCGCTACATGGTAGTCGTAGCTCTGCCATGTCGTGAGGCGCAAGTCACTCGGACCATGCAGAGGAAGGGACTGGCGATACGACCCGGTCTTCCAGACAATGCGGCTGCGCTGCGCCCGCGTAAGCGCGAAGAGCGCCAGGAGAGGCGGTCAGACCGACGGAGAGCACTATTCACGGGAGAACCGGGTGTACGATCGACGGGAAAGCCAGCGGAGGGCACTGGTCACGGGGGGCGCGATTCGGGTGGGACGCGCCATCGCGCTCGCGCTGAGTGAAGCCGGCTGGAAGGTGGCCGTGCATTTTCGGAGCTCGGAGGCGGAGGCGGCTGGAGTGGTCCGCCGTCTGGAAGAGCTCGGACCCGGGGGTGTCGCCCTCCAGGCTGACCTGGCGGATCCCTCGGCTGCCGAAAATCTCGTGTCGGACGCCGTGCAGGCCCTCGGGGGCCTCGACCTGCTCGTGAACAGCGCGGCCCTCTTTCCACGGCAGGACCCCCTGACGGTGTCCGCCGGCGAGTGGGATCACCTGTTCGCCGTCAACCTGCGGGCGCCTTTTCTCTGTGCACGCGAGGCGGCGAAGCGCATGACAGCCGCGGAGGGCGGTTCGATCGTGAACATCATCGACACCGGCGCCGACGAGGCGTGGCCGGGTTACGTGCCGTACGTGGCGACGAAGGCGGGACTCGCCAGTGTCACCCGCGGACTGGCACGTGCGTTTGCTCCCACCGTGCGCGTCAACGGGGTCTCGCCGGGCCCGGTACTGCTCCCCGTGGGAGAGGACTCGGAGGCTTATCGGGCGCGGGCGGCCGAGCGGACCGTGCTCGGACGCGTCGGCTCGCCCGAAGACGTGGCGGAGGCGGTTCTTTATCTCGCCGACGCGGAGTATGTTACCGGAGAGATCATTCGGGTCGATGGAGGTCAGCACCTCACCTGACGGGCGCTCCCCGGTTTCTCCGTCGGCCGATCCCGGCACCCCGGGAGGACTGCATGTTCGAACGGATCGTCGTCGCGCTCGATGGCTCGGACGATTCCCGAAACGCTGCCGACCTCGCCATCCGGCTCGCCGTGCGTTTCGGATCGCGCCTCACGGCTCTCTTCGTCATCGACAGCCGACTGATCGAAGGCCCTGCGATCGAGGCGCTGGCCCCGATCTGGGGCGAAACCACGGCACGCCCCGTTCGCGCCGAGATCCTGCGCGCCTGGAACGAACGGAGCCGATCGGAACTGGATCGATTCGAGGGCCGGGCCCATGCTGCCGGCGCGAGGGACCTCGAGCGGCGAGAGTCGATCGGTCTCGCTGAGGAGGCGATCTCGGAGGCCGGTCGCTCGGCCGACCTGGTCGTGATGGGCCGACGAGGGGAGAACGCGGGATTCGGAATCCATCCGATGGGCAGTACGCTGGTCCGGGTTCTTCGTCATGCCACTCACCCGATTCTGGTCTCCGGGCCGGAGACGCTACCGGAAATTCCCTCGACGGTCATGGTGGCTCTCGATGGCCGCGAAGGATCAATGCGGGCCCTCGACCTCGCGATCCGTTACTGCGTCAGCACGGCCGCACCCATTCGTCTGCTGACGGCGGGGGATGAGCGAGCGGACGCACTGCTGGATCCCGCACACCGCCTCTGCAGTGACCACGATGTCGAGTGGGAATCGGTGCGTCTGGACGCCGAGCCGGGCAACGCCGTCGACGAAGCAATCCGACGATGGGGAGTAGACGGCCTCTTCATGGGCGCCTTCGGGCACGGTAGAATTCACGACCTGCTGCTGGGATCCCGCACGGAGGAGATACTCGGAGCGGTCGCCGTTCCCACCTTCCTCGTTCGCTGAGGTAGCCCGATCGAAGGGTGGGCGGGACCGGGTCTCAAAGAGGTGGGAACGGAAGCAGCACCACGAAGGCAGCGCCCCCACCTGCCGTGCGGTCGACCGAGATCGAACCGCCGGCGGCCCGCACGAGTCTCGCGCTGATCGAGAGACCGAGGCCGTGGGTCCAGCCTCGGGTCTCGCCGGCCAGTTGATCGGGATCATCGGAGTTCAGCGCCGTCCGGATCCTCTCGATCGGAGCTTCCGTCCCGGTATCCCGCACCTGCAGTCGCAAGCCCGTGTCATCTGTATCTTCGAATACCACCTCGATCCTGCCGCCATCGGGCAGTGCCTGCACGGCATTGGAAACGAGGTTCAGCAGCACGCGGTTCACGACCTGGGCGTCGCCGGTGCGGAGTCCCGCTGCGCGCAACTCGATTTGCAGATCGACTTCGCTGTGCGCGACCACCGGACCGACGAGACCATTGACGTCCGCCACGACGGACTCGAGCGAGAAGGGTGTCCGCGTCACCAGAAGGGGTGCATCGGTTCCGAGACGCGCGAAGTCGATCACGTCGTTGACCATCTTGACCAGCGTCACGGCCGCCATGAACAGGACTTCGACCTGCCGCGTCTGGACCCCGTTGAGGGGACCACTGTGTCCGCTGCGCAGAGCGTCTGCGAGAAACAGGATCGAGTTGAGCGGCGATCGCATGTCGTGCGAGATGTCCTGCAGGAATCGGCGCTGCCTTCCGCCGGACCTCTCCAGGATCTGCGAGGCCGCCTCCAGGGTGGCTGCATCGAGGTCGGCATGTCGGCGCGCCCGTAACCCGTGCGCGGCCGGGTCGTGGTGCACCATGTCGCGCAGCAGCCCCGCGCGCATGTACGCCAGGGCTTCGCCGAGGTCGTCCAGCGTGAGCCGGGCCAGCTCGGCCTTCTCTGTCTGCTCATCAAGTTCTATTCCGGTTGGAGCGAAGCCCGGATCGAGGGCTCGCGCAAGAAATCGCATCGCGGGTTGCAGGCGAGACGGAGCCCCCTCGACGGCCGAACCGGGGCTCCAGGGGCCGTCCGGCTCCAATCGTCCTCCGTCTCGCCCGCCTCCCGATCGTTCCACCTTCGTCGGAGGCAGCATTCGTTCCCGTCGGTCGTCAGGAAGCAAAAGCCTCTCTCGCGAGATTGTGTTTGTCCATCAGTCGGTACAGCGTCGTACGATCGATCCCGGCCTGGCGCGCCGCTTCCGACATGTTGCCCTCGGTGCGGGCGACGAGCTGGGAGAGGTATTCTCTCTCGAACCGGTCTATGAGCTCCTGCTTCGCGTCGTGGAACGGCTGGCCGACGTCGACCGAAGCGAATCCGTTGATTCCGGGCTCGCCACCGGTATCCATCCCGCCGAGCATGGAGAGCCGTTCGGCAGGGATCTCTTCGTTCGGATCCGACAGAACGACGAGATTCTCGATTACGTTCTGCAGTTCACGTACATTTCCGGGCCACTCGTAGGAGACCAGCCGTTCGAGTGTCTCCCGGGACAGGCGCGGCGGCTCGTCGCCGCCGAGCTGGTGCCGCTTCCAGAAATGCGACACGAAGTGCTTGATCAGAACGGGAATGTCCTCCGGGCGCTCTCGAAGCGCCGGAAGCCGGATCGGGACGACTCGCAACCGGTAGTAGAGGTCGTGACGCAGGACCCCATCCTCGAGGGCCTGCTCCGGCTCTCGGTTCGTGGCCGAGATGAATGGAGGGGCATCGGCATTTCGGCCAGCTCGTCCAGGAAGAACGACCCCCCGTCGGCGACCTCGAGAAGACCCGCCTTGTCGCGGATTGCGCCCGTAAACGCGCCTCGCTTGTGGCCGAACATCTCCGACTCGAGGAGCTCGCCCGGCAGGGCTGCACAGTTCACGGCCATGAAGGGCCGACGAGATCGCCGGCTCTCCCGGTGGATGTACTGCGCGAACAGCTCCTTCCCCGTTCCGCTCTCCCCGGTGATGAAAACGGAGGCATCCGTGGGCGCCACCTTGAGGGCCTTGGCCACGGCTTCGCGCATCGACTTCGAGACCCCGAGGATCTGCGCACCCTTCTCGACCAGTACGCCCTGCCGCTCGGTCGGCGTCGAAATCTTCCGGGTTCGGAGCAGGGTGAAGGCGGCCCGACCTACCAGCACGAGCAATTGGGTCGCCGTGAAGGGCTTGGGGAGGTAGTCCCAGGCGCCGGCCTGCATCGCGCGAACACTGCTCTCGGCGGTCGCATGGCCGGTCATCACGATCGCGAGCGTGTCCGGATTGCGTTTTCGAACCTCCGCGAGAATGTCGAGGCCGTGCACATTCGGCATGTTCTGGTCGATCAGGACGATATCGAACTCCTGCGACCTGACCCTCCGCAGCGCCTCCTCGGCGCGCCGCTCCACGTCCACGTCGTAGCCCTCGGCGGCCAGCACCGTCTCGCAGCTCTCGAGGATGCTCGGCTCGTCGTCCACGACGAGTATGTCGATCGTCTTGAGGATCGCGGGGTCGAGCGCGAGCGGATTCCCTCCCGGGTCACCGGCGTGATCGGCCCCCTGCGCTTCCTCGAGGATTTCCTGTTCCAGCTCGTAGGACTCGCTCACTTCGGCTGCCGTCTCCCAGGCGCCGTTCGGGCGGGCGCCTTCGAGGTCGATCGGTTCCCGTGCCAGAGCGCGGGGCGTCGCACCGGGAATCGGCAAGACCCGGACCCGTGTGGCAGGAGAGCGTCAGTGCGGGTGCGCCCGGTGTAGGGAATTTGCCACGGGTGCGGGAGCGTGGCGTTTTGCCGCTACCGGCGAGAGCAGCAGGCCAGAATCGGCTGAATCGATCGGATTTCCGGGCAGATCAGGGCCAGCATTGAGTGGCGCTTCCTGCCCTGTTCGGCAGACCGGGCACCGGTTTTCGGCCTTCGGCCCCTCCACGGCTTCCGCGGCCTCGCGGTGCGCCCCGTCGTCTGAACCTCGATCCCGGACTCACGGAGAAGAGTTGATTGTTTTTGCAGGGCGCGATTCGGTCGTGCAGGACGCGACTGAGACGGCGGGCAGTCTCGAGAACCGGCCGCGAATCGCATCAGTATCCCGTCTGAACCTCCGCGCGCTGATTCTCTTCCCGCTGCAGCGTGGTCGCCACGATCCGTTCGGCCGCATGCCCGTCCCACAGGGGTGGACGCTCCTTCGATCCCACTTCGATCAGTGCCTCGCGAACCACGTCCAGCAGGCCGTGCGGATCACCGTCGAACAGCCTGTTCGTTCCGTGCGTCAGGGTCACCGGCCGTTCCGTGTTCGGTCGCACGGTCACGCACGGAATTCCCAGGACCGTGGTCTCCTCCTGGATTCCCCCCGAATCGGTGATCACGCCCGCCGCGTCCTGCATCAGGCCCAGGAAATCGAGGTACCGCAAGGGGGGCAGGATCGTCAGCGACTCGAGGAGCGAATCGAGCTCGAGTTCCCGAATCCGGGCCGAGGTGCGCGGGTGGAGGGGCAACAGAACGGGATGTTCAGTGCCGGCCACGATCTCACCGAGTGCCAGCAGCAGCCCCGAAAGACGGTCGGGGTCATCCACGTTGGAGGGACGGTGGAGCGTTGTGAGCAGAAAGGAGCCCTTCGTCAGGCCCATACCCTCCGCTACGCGCAGGGCTGCCGCCCGCTCCCGGTGCCGCTCGAGTGTGTCGATCATCACGTTGCCGACGAAGTGGATGCGCTCCGCGGGCACACCCTCGAGGGCGAGGTTCTCATCCGCCGACGGCTCGGTCGTGAACAACAGGTCACTGAGGCGATCGGTCACCACTCGGTTGATCTCTTCGGGCATCGTCCAATCGCCGCTACGCAATCCTGCCTCCACGTGCGCCACCCGGATCCCCAGCTTCGCCGCCACGAGCGCGGCCGCCACCGTCGAATTCACGTCGCCGACCGTGAACACCCAGTCGGGTCGCTCACGCATCAGAACCGGTTCGAGCGCGATCATCACGCGGCCGGTCTGCAGACCGTGTGGGCCCGATCCTACACCCAGATCCACGTCTGGCCGAGGCAATTCGAGATCTTCGAAGAAGTACCGCGACAGCTCCTCGTCGTAGTGCTGGCCCGTATGCACGAGAACCTGTTCGGTCTCTCCCGTACGTTCGAAGGCTCGCATGATGGGTGCGATCTTCATGAAGTTGGGACGCGCGCCGACGATGTGAACGATCTTCAAGCTGTCACCCCATGCTCCCCGAATCCGGGCGGCCGGCGGCCGCCGCTCATTCCACCGTGACACTCTTCGCAAGGTTCCGGGGCTTGTCGACGTCACAGCCCCGGAGGACCCCAATGTGGTAGGCCAGCAACTGGAGCGGAATGCTGGTCAGGATCGGCAGCAGTCCGTCTTTCGAGTGGGGAACGAAGATCACCTCGTCGGCGAGATCCGCCACCCCGTTCGGGTGGGTGGTCACGGAAATCAGCCTGCCACCCCGCGCCTTCACTTCCTGCATGTTCGACTTGACCTTCGCGTAGGCGCCATCGCGGGGAGCCACGACCACGACCGGCATGTTCTCATCGATCAGGGCGATCGGGCCGTGCTTCATCTCGGCTGCCGAGAAGCCCTCGGCATGCACGTAGCTGATCTCCTTCAACTTCAGAGCTCCCTCGAGCGCCGCGGGAAAGCTGTACCCGCGCCCGAGGTAGAGAAAGTTCTCATGGTGCGCCAGACGGCCTGCCATTGACTCGATCTCCCCGGCCTGCTCGAGCACCTCTTCCACCTGGCGCGGGAGCAGTTGAAGCGCCTCGATCCACGAGCGGGTCTCCTTTTCGCTGATTGCGTCCCGCTTGTCCGCCATGAACAGCGCGAACAGCACGAGGGCCGTGACTTGAGAGGTGAATGCCTTGGTGGAAGCGACCCCGATCTCCGGCCCGCAATGCAGGTAGACTCCGGCGTCCGTGAGACGTGCGACCGAGCTTCCGACCGTGTTGACGATCCCGAGCGTCGTACAACCGCGCTCCTTCGCCATCTCCAGCGCTGCGAGCGTATCGGCGGTTTCGCCCGATTGCGAGATCCCGATCACGATCGGGTCCTCCTCGAGCACGGGATCGCGATACCGCCATTCCGAAGCGTACTCGACGGTCGCCGGCAGTCGGCAGATCTCTTCCAGCAGGTATGCCCCGATTACGCCGGCATGCCAGGAGGTTCCACAAGCGGTGAACACGACCCGTTTCGCCGCTCGCAGCTGGGGGCCGACATCCCGGAGCCCGCCCAGTCTGATTCCGGTCGATCCCGGCATGATGCGACCCCGCATCGTCTGGGCGATCGTCTCCGGCTGCTCGTAGATTTCCTTGAGCATGAAGTGCGGATATCCGCCTCGCTCTGCCTCCTGGAGGTCCCACTCGATCTCCTGGATCGGCTTGTCAACTCGCGTCAGCGCTTCCGTGCACACGATGTCGCAGCCGGTGGCATCGAAGACGGCCATCTCTCCGTCGTCCAGGTAAAGCACACGACGCGTATAGGGCAGAATCGCCGAGGCGTCGGAGGCGGCGTAGATGGCGCCCCGTCCGAGACC
>JARRPS010000094.1:0-13126 GCA_037382625.1 Gemmatimonadota bacterium
GGCGGTGGCGGACTTGAGGACCTGCCTTCCCCGGAATGCGACGCCGAACGACTCGGCGGTGAACACGGCTTCATCCCGCGGGCTCATCGATCAGGCACCCGAGAGGAACGGGCGAGCGACCTGCAGCAGGATCTCGAGCAGCAGGGCGGAGAGAAGGGAAACGACCGCGATCGCCCGCTCCGACAGTCCCAGGTTCTCTGCGAATACGCGCTCATTCAGACGGCGAGCGTCGTAGAGGACGAGACCCGTCGCCACGAGGACCAGCACGATCGAGTGCTTCCACCCACCCAGGGGGCCACGTCCAAGGGGACTCGCGGCCAAAACGAGGGCCAGCAGCAGCCGCAGCAGCAGCCAGATGAGGGCGGTCCTGCGAACCGCGGCGGTGACGACTTCTCCAGCGAGACCCCATGCCGTCCGGTGGCCGGCTGTCGGGCTATCCGTCATGGGCGATCCCTGCCAACGCGGTCTGCCTCGGCTGCTCTCGCCATCAGGCGATCCGCTCGAATACCCTCTCCAGGGCCGCCGCGGCCAGAACGCGCCGGCCCCCGGCGGCACCCGGACTCCAGAGAACGAGCCGGATCGCGCCCTCCGAAATCTCGATCCCCGTGATCCGCCCGTCACTGAAGCAGCAGCAGCCGGCGTTGAACAGGCTGGGCTGCAGGGCGCCGCGACCGTCAGGCGCCGGAGGGCCACAGGGGGCTGCATCGCCCAGCCAGCCCCGCTTCATGCAGTCGGTGACGACATCGTCCCAGAACTCCTCGTCATTCGAGCGAGCGGTGATCTCGTCGATGTCGATCCCCAGGCGTCGTTCCAGTTCGTCCAGGATGGAAATGGACGCGAACACCGGACGATGCGTGTGCCCGGTGAGCAGCAGGAGCTTTTCGTGGCTCTCGGCCCATCTGCGGGTGGCGTCGTTGTGCTTCTCGCGAACCCGGCGGTTCGCCGAGGGCGCGGTTCGGGACGCTCGGCTGATGTGCTGCAGCGGCTTCCATACGAATCGCACCGTGAACCGCGCAAGGAAGGCGAGAGTGTCGCTGAATCCGGTCCCCTGGTGCCCATGGACCAGAAAGAGGAAGCCCAGTGTTTCCGTGCCTTTGCGGACGTCGAGAAGCAGGCTCTCTCCGACCCTGAGGTCACCCGGTGGGTGCACCGGGTCCAGCATCTGCTCGACGAGGACCGGAGAGGCCCACTCTTCGTCATGATTGCCCCAGATCCGAATCAGCCGTCCGCGTTCGTGAAACCGTCCCTCGCGCTCGTATACGCCCGGATAGGAGCCGATCACTCTCTCCGGCGGGCTCTTCCAGAGTTCCTCGCAATCGCCGAGCAGCACGAGTGTGAAGCCGCTGTCGAAGTAGTGGTCGAGGGCCTTCTTGTAGGGTTCTTCGCAGGGCAGGAAGTC
Source organism: Gemmatimonadota bacterium (assembly GCA_037382625.1). Classification (GTDB taxonomy): domain Bacteria; phylum Gemmatimonadota; class Gemmatimonadetes; order Palauibacterales; family Palauibacteraceae; genus Carthagonibacter. The sequence continues at coordinate 1,400 of JARRPS010000094.1, forward strand.
ATCGGCCCGGTCGCGGGTGCCCCGGTGCATGTCCGATAGGATCACCAGTCGATCGGCATCCGCGTCGAACACCCGGGGGACGTCCTCGGACCACCGGTCCAGGTGTCGAGCTCTCCACAGTGCCGCCGTGAGCCCCGCACCGACCCGAGCTTCGTACAGAGAGTGTTTGCCGGGCCTACGCCGTCTACGCTTCATGGAGAAGAACCTAACCGTCGCTCGAACTCTCCGGCCACGCGACGAGGCCGCGACGCCGCAGGAAGTCCAGCACCCGCTCCCCCTGCCAGGGACAGTCGTTGTGGCCGCAGGGAAGGAGCACGAGCTCCGAGTCGGCTGCGGCCCGGTCCAGCTTCCTGCCGTGTTCCGCGGAAATGATGCCGTCACGCTCCCCGTGGAGAACGAGCACGGGCCCCTCAAAAGTGGATACGACCGGGAGGTTCTCGAACGGATCGCGTACCAGTGGGCCGAACAGCCCGAATCGACGCGCCAGCGGCCGGATCCCGGTGAAGGAAGATTCGAGTACCAGGGCGGCTACATCTCTCCGGGCAGCCAGGGCGCAGGCCGCGCCACCGCCGAGGGATCGCCCCCACGCGACGATTCGCCTCGAATCGACGTCCGGACGGAGCGCGAGCGAGTCCCACGCCGCCAGCATCGTGCGGGTGATCGACGATTCCGAAGGTGTGCCCCCCGAGCGGCCGTAGCCGGGATACTCGACCAGAAGTACCGAGACCCCCTGATGAGACAGCGCGTGGAAGGCATCGATCCAGTGATCGATCAGTTCGCCGTTGCCGTGGGTGAACACGATCGCGGGCCTCGGGCCCGCCTCGCCGACCGCCGGCAGGAACCACGCTTCGACCTGATCCGAACCGAGGTGGAGTGTTTCGACCGACGGCCGGGCTTCGACCGGAGAGACGGCGGAGGCGGGCGGCGCCGGGAACATCACGAATCGCTGCAACATCCAGGCGGCTGTCCCCCATGTCAGAACCGTGATTACCGGCAGGAACAGGAATGCCGTCACGTGTCTCGCTCGATTCAATCCCCGCGGCTCCCCCGGTTCCCGCGGGTCATGAGTCCGTCCCGGAGACTCCGGATTTCCGGAGCGGGGACTGGATGGTGATCGGTATGCCCGAGGGAGCCTGGAGGAAGTAGATGCGCTCGCCGTGCGCGTCGACGGGGCCCTGCGGGTTCAGACCGTTTCGCTTCGCGTTCGCGGCGAACGCGGTCGCGTCATCGACGAGGAGCTGCAGCAGCACGCCGGATGGCAGCTCGGGGCCTTCGGGCCACACCTCGATTCCGCTCTCGCCGGCGGGAAAGAGGGCTCCCAGGAACTCGGCCTCGCCCGACATGCCACGGGTCGCTGTTTCCGAGTCCTCGACTTCGTAGCGATCGAGTCCGAGGCGACCGAGGAACTCCGCGAGCTCCCGGGCCTCACCGGACACGGAACAGAATCTGATGCCGTGGACCTTCACTTCGCTTCCTCCCGTTCCTCACCCGCGCGCGATTGGCCGAAGCGGGATCTTGGTTCACTCCGTCATTTCACTGCCGGAAGGACCCAGCGTCTCAGGATCTCCTCCGGTAGGCGAAGGCCTCCGTTTCGATAGTTCCCTGACGTGATCACCGCGACCATGTCGAGCGAGGGTACGACGAAAATATACTGTCCACCGTTCCCCCGGGCCTCGAGGGTTTCGATCGTCGCGTCGGCCACATCGTAGGCGTGGTGCCACCAAAGATAGCCGTACTGGTGGCCGTTCCGATCGATCGGTTCGAGCCTTCCGTACCGGCCCCCGGACTCACGAATCCACTCCTCCGAGACGATCCTGCGTCCGGCCCAGGTGCCCCCGTCGAGATACAGCTGTCCGTATTTCAGCATGTCGCGAGGGCGCATGAACATCCCGCCACCCATGTACGGGATCCCCAGTGGATCGAGAAAGAAACTGTAGTCTCTGATTCCCAGCGGTGCGAAGAGTGCTCGATCCGCGAACCACTCCACGGGCTCGCCAACCGCTCTCGCGAGAATACCACCCAGAATCAGCGGGTTCGCCCCTCCATAGTACAGGTGCTCCCCGGGGTTCCAGAGCATGGGCGCGTCGAGAGCGAGTTTTGTCCAGTCCGGCTCTGACGACTGTGACTGGTACGCCCGCTCCGAGGCGGCCGATTCTGATTCCCCGTCGCGCGCATCGAGTCCGGAGCTCATCGTGAGCAGGTGCCTGATCCGGATCTCCGCCTTCCGATCGTCCCAGTTCCGGTACCGTCGATAGTCGGGAAAGGAGGAGAGCACGCCCGTGTCGGAACTCTCGATGCGGCCCTCGTCGATGGCGATTCCGACCAGCGTGGACGTGACGGACTTTGAGGCCGAGCGCATGTCGTGGCGGGTCTCCCGGTCGAATCCGTAGAAATACTCCTCCACGAGCAGTCGTCCGTTCCGCGCGATGAGCAGGCTGTGCGTGTACTCCAGCTTGCCCTTCACGACGGCATCGACAAGATCCCCGATGACCTCCACGTCGACGCCCCCCGATTCCGGTGACGCCGTGCGCCAGCCGTCGTCGAGGGACTCGGGTGCGCGAGCGGTCCAGCGGGAACCCGTCCCCTCCCGCGGTGGCGTCGCCGGAGCATCCGGAACGGGCGGGATTTCCTCCGGAGCCATCCGAGCGAAGCGCATGGACGCATCGCCCGCAGGCCCTGCGACGTCGAGCACCAGCTGGTCACGGGGCTCGTCGTAGATTCCCCGGAACGAGAGACCCAGCGACTTTTCAGCCAGCGATACGAAGCCTCCTTCGCAACCGAGTCCGTATCCCCAGAGAGGCGGAAGTCTCTGATCGCGGAAGAAGAAGTATCCGCCCAACCCTCCCGCGCCGTCATCCTCGATGTAAAGATCGAACGCCAGCCCGGGATCCCCGACCATGAGCGGGCTCCACGTCGCGGTCCAACGTCGGTCTGGAGGCGTCTCGGGCGCCGTGAGGACCACGCGAACCAGGGATGATCCCTGTTGGATGAAAGCATCGATGCGGCTGCTGTCCGCAGAGATCCTGCCGCGGAACGCGAGGGCCGCGGTCTCCGACTGAAATCTGAGATAGGGGCCTTCCGTCCATGCCCGGACCATTTCCCGGCCCGCTTCCGAATCGATCTCGGCATGGAATACACCCTCTGTCGATCCGGCTACCGTCAGGTGCACCAGAAACAGAGCGGAAGCCGGCAGTTCGCCGTGCCACGCGCCCGCAAGTCCGTCCGGGCAGTCGCCGGGTCGCGAGTGAGCATCGGGAGGCGAAGATTCGGGCTCCGGATTCGCACCGGCCGCCGACAAACCGACCAGAAGCACCGGTAGGAGGCAGGTCGCCATATACTGGACCATCATGGCTTGCATCTTCGACCCTCCATCGAGTGATCGGTCGTCGAGTGCACCGTCAGGTCGCCTTCACTCGGTGCCGCCAGCCCAGGTCGGCCACCCGGTCCAACCCGGCGCTGAGATTTCGAGCCCCAGCGTCATGGACCGCGGGGGTCTCCGGTTGATCAGAATGAGCGGCGTCTGACTCCGCCGCGCGATCGCGATCGGAATCGTTCCGAGCTGGGGCCCCGCCCGGTCGCGGCGCTGAGTTCCCATGACGAGCAGGTCGGACGTCTCCAGGCGCCTCAGAATCGCCTCCGCCGGGTCGTCCGACCGTTCCACGGCGATATCGTACACGCCCGCCGACTCATCACGGGCGAGGGACTGCAGCTCACGCTCAGCCTTCGCGGCGAACTCCGCCGAGGCGGAGCTCGGAATGGTGTGGAAGAATGTGATCGATCGGTCGCCGGTGCGCGCGAGGCTCGACAGCAGTCTCGCGCGCAAGTGGCTCTGATCGCGACCGCCCGCTATCGGAACGAGCACCCGCCGGGCCTCTTCGAGGCTCCAGCGTCTCGGCGCCCGAAGTATGACCGTGTCGACGTCCAAGCGTCCGAGCAGTTCCTCCAGCCGCCGTCCGATCGTGTCGCTGTCGAGGTCGGGGAGTCCCAGGAGCACGGTCTCGCAGTCGTGCACATCAGCGACCCGAGCGATCTCGCGCCACGGTTCGTTCGCGATCGTGAACAGGCTCTCGGCGGTGAGACCTCGCGCGAAGCTCCTCTCGATCGATTCTCCAAGCACTTCCGGCGCGACCATCTGACGGGGGCCCGTCCCGCTTTCGGAGGCTGGCTTGATCACTGAGAGCAGAAGAACTCGCCCGGTTCCCGGTGTGCGAAGCGTCGACGCCACGTCCACGAGGCTGGCCGCGCTGTCGGGGTTCGCGATCGGTACCAGAACGAGCGGGCTTCTCCCACGAAGTCTCGCGAGATCCGGATCTCGTGCCTCCGCAGAGGCGTCGGCGAGCCTCGCACCCGGAGCGAAAATCGTCAGATAAAGAATTCCTCCGATCAGCAACCACCAGCCGATCACCGAACGATGGCTCGCCAGGATCGCCGCTCCATGAACGATCGCGAAGGCCAGCAGGAAGATGAGGCTGGAGGCTGCGCCTGCCGCGGCGACATTCGCCACGGCCACGGCGATGCCGGCCACCATGATCGATGTGAGCCCGACGGCGATCGCCGGTGATCCGCTGCTCCCGCGTATCTCGCCGATACGGCGAGGAAGTGTGCGATCGCGAGCCATCGCATAGGCGACACGCGACGCACCCAGCATGTTCGCCCGAAGCGCCGAGAGCATCGAAAGCACGCCCGCGCCGATAACGAGCCAGTATCCGGTTCTTCCGATGAATCTCTCGGCCGCCTCTGCCACGAAACCCTCGGGATTCGCCGCGGCGGTAGCCGAAATGGCGACACCGGGCTCGGCACCGACCGTCTCGAGGAGGAAGAGAAACGGAATGTAGATGGCGAGAGCGATACCCAGCGAGAGGTACATCGCCCGGGGGATGGTGTCTCCGGGCTCCCGGACCTCTCCCCCGACGGCCGCGATGAGATCGAAACCCTGCAGCGCGATGAAGGTGTATCCCATCGCCTGCAGAACGCCGAGCGAGCCCGATGGACTGAATGGACTGAGTCTTCCCATGAGCTCCGACGGGTCCCCCCGAAGCCAGGCGATTGCGCCCCCGGCGAGCAGAACCAGAAAGACTACGACCTTTCCGATCGTCGCGGCATCCTTACCGCTCGAGGTGCGCCGAATCAGGCTGAACGCATAAAGGGCCACTGCGACGAGCGCGATCAGCACTCTCGTCGCCGGGCTGCGCAGCCATTCCGTAGAGAGACCCAGCAGTGGCAGTCCCCGGCCGAGGCCCTCGGCGGCAAATGCAGAAAAGCCGAGGGCATACAGCACGCCTGCCACGATCGAGGCGAACCAGACCACCCAGCCGACACCAAAGGCGACCTCGATGGAAAGAACCTTCTTCGCATACGTATAGACACCGCCCGATTCCGGGAAGCGCCGGGCCAGACTGGCGAAGCTGTGAGCCGTGAGGAGGGCGATGCCGCCGTTCAACGCGAACGCTATGATCGCGGCGGGTCCGGCGGTGGCGAACGCCACGCCGGCGAGTGCGAGAATGCCCCCTCCGACGATCGCACCCACGCCGAGGGTGGTCGCTCCAAACAGTCCGATGTGACGTTCCTGGACCATCCTCATCGCCCGTTCGTTGATGCCGAGGAATCCGCCCGGGTGCACCGGGCTCGGCTCGAGTCTAACACCTTCAGATCCTGCCCGTCAGCGGAACCCGGAGTTCGGTATCCCTGTACGGAGGCGTCAGGATACGGGTAGGATGGAAGTCCATAACCCTGCGGCATCGACGGGCGGGCGGAACGATGCCGTCGGATAAACGCGACGAAGACGATATCCTCGGGAGATGTCAATGAGAGCACTCGTAATCGGCGGCACCCTGTTCATCGGCAAGCGGCTCGTGAAACGTCTGCTCGAAGAGGGTCACGAAGTCACCGTGTTCCACCGCAGCGATCATCATGAATTCGGACCCGAGGTCGGCAATCTCGTGGGTGATCGGAACGACGCCGATTCCGTGAGGAGCGCCCTGCGGGGACAGCGCTTCGACTGGGTGTTCGACAACGTCTACGACTGGGAACACGGAACCACGGCGGACCAGGTCGAGGCCACGGCTCGAGTCTTCGGAGACGGAATCCAGAGGTATGTGTTCATGTCGAGCTGCGCAGTCTATGGCGAGGGACTGAACCTGACCGAGGATCGACCTCTCGTTCCCGACGATTTCCCCGAGGTCTACTCGGCGCAGAAGGCGGCGAGCGAGCGAGCGCTGCTGAAGATGCACCGGGAAGAAGGATTTCCCGTGACTACACTTCGGCCCCCGTTCGTCTACGGACCCCATAACCCGTTCTACCGGGAGCAGTTCTTCTGGGACCGGATGCGGGAAGGCCGTCCGATCATCGTGCCCGGTGACGGAAGTCGACTGATGCACCTGGTGTACGTCAACGATCTCGCCGAAGCCTGTATTCTCGCGGCATCACGTCCCGAAAGCCTCGGAGAGGCCTTCAACGTGGGGAACCGCGATCCGATCACGCAGCGTGCGCTCGTCGAGGCGCTGGGAGCGGCCGCAGGCGTGGAGCCGACGATCGTGCCGGTGCCCCGTGAGGAGATCGTGGCGGCTGGCGGCGAGGTATTGGGCGGCAACCTCTATTTCGGCGTCTACTACGACATGCCGCCGATCACCGAGAATGTGAGCAAGGCGGAGAGGCTCCTCGGGCTGTTCCCCACCGACTTCGCTTCCGGACTCGCCGAGACCTGGGATCACTATCTCGAGAACCACGTGGATTCGGAGAGAGATTACGGATTCGAGGACGGCCTGCTGGCTACCGTTCGAGGCGACGGCTGATCGTCGTTGCGCGCCGTGTGCGTGCCGCGGGACCCGGAGGACACGCACGCGTTCAGGGCACGCGGCCCTGCAGTGAATGGCTCGAATGAAGAAAATCGAGGATCACGGCCGCCATCGCCCGGGCGCCGATCTCAATGGAGCCCTCGTCGGCGACATATCCGGGAGAGTGCGGCAGGCCGACCCACCCCTTCTCTGAATTCGAAACGCCGAGATAGTACATGACGCCGGGGACCTGCTCCTGGAACGAGCCGAAGTCTTCGCTGAACTGGGTGGGGACCGATTCCAGCACCACCACTCTGGTGTTGCCCAGCACCGAGCGCAACGACTTCCGTGATGCCACCTCGAGCCCCGGGTCGTTCATAACGCCCGCGACGAAGCGAGTTTCATACTCGAGCCGATAGTCGAGGCCGGAGGTCCGAAGCTCCTCGAGCCCTTCGCGGATCGCTTCCTGCACCTGCTCGCTCACGTGAGGCCCGGTCGTCGTGACCGAGCCGTAGATCACCCAGGCATCGATCCTGTCGACCGGACCGGATTCCCACACCTGCGCGATGGCGAAATCTCCGACGACCGAGGTCGCTCCGCGGGCGGCCGAGCTCTGAGCGAGAATGGTCGAAACGGCCCGGTCTGCCGATCGGGACAGATCGCCGGCTCCTCGGAGAGTGACCTCGAATCGATCACGCTGCGGGAGAAGTGAGCCGCTCTTCGTTCCGACCTGGCCGACTTCCAGAGGCGCGGTGTGATACGCGAAGATCGCGTCCGGCCTTCCATCGATGAAGATCCCGTCGTCGAGCATGGCGCGCGCGCCCGTCGCGTTTTCCTCGGCCGGCTGGAAAATGAAGAGGATCGAGCCGGCAAGCTGCGATCGCACTGCAGCGAGGCCTTCGGCCAGTGCGAGCCCGACCGTCGTGTGAATGTCGTGCCCGCAGGCGTGGCGCACGCCGTTGACGGTCGAGGCGAACTCCACAGGATCGGGTGCTTCGAAGGCCACCGCGTCCATGTCGGCCCGGAAGGCGACGACGGGCCCGGGGAAACCACCTCTCAGCAGCGCTGCGACGCCGTGCCCGCCAACTCCGGTCCGTACTTCCAGTCCCAGGGCCTCCAGACGCCCGGATACGACTCTCGCCGTGCGTTCTTCACGACCGGAGAGCTCAGGGTGACGGTGCAGATCACGACGCAGCTCGATGAGATCGGCGCGCGAATCGCGCAGGCGACGATCCACCACGACTTGCAGCGCCTGCGTACCCGACTCCTGGGCACGGGCGGCAGGAGCCGATGAGAGAAAGCAGCTCCCGAGCAGCGCGGCGGTCCATAGAAACCGAGTGGCGCGCACGTCAGTCCTCAGCCGGTTTCTTCGCCGTCATCATCACCGCTTTCACGCCGAACGCCTCCGCCGAGTTCTGGGTCGATTGCCGTCGAAACCGGAATCCCGGCACCACCGCCGATTTCACAAGCAGGAAGCCCGCATCCTCGAGAAGCCCGAACATCTCTCCTTCCAGGAGAGCTCCCCCGATTCACGCGGCCCACAGCTTGGGATCGTTTACGATCGACTGACTTAGCTGCTTCGCACTCACGATATCGGTGATCGAGATCCGGCCGCCGGGCCTCAGAACGCGGAACATCTCCCGGGCCACCTGCCGCTTCCGGAAGGAGAGGTTGATCACGCCATTAGAGATCACCACGTCCACCGAACCGTCCGGCAACGGGATCTCCTCCATGCGACCTTCGTGACACTCCATCGTGGTGCCTGTCGCAGCCGCATGAGCCTGCGCCTTGAGGCACATCTTGGGGTTGAGGTCCACTCCGATCACCCGTCCCGACGGTCCGACGAATCGCCCGGCGACGATCGCATCGAGCCCCGCTCCGCTGCCCAGGTCGAGCACCGTCTCGCCCGGTTGCAGGTTCGATCGTTCGTGCGGATTGCCGACACCGGCGAAGGATGCCACCGCGCCTTCAGGCGCGTCGTCGAGCCAGGCAGCTTCGTATCCGAATCGTTCGGCCGCCTCGCGGCCGTGAAAGAAGTGGAACTCCCCCTCTGGTCGCTCTGCCACCTCGTCATACATGCGGATGATCTCGTCCTTCAAGACGGCCTCGAGCGGAGCCTGGTCTTCCACGTGCATTCGACCCTCCTCAGTTGCAGCACGCCCGTGCGTCCTCGCCACCCGTAATGCGCGAGCGGCGTCCCGACCTCGACAGGGCACCCCAAGGAAGACAAAAGCGGCGTAGCCGTCAACGGGGGGCCTGCTGCTCGATCAGTTCCAGTATCCTCTTGATCTCGTCGCGAACATCGGCCAGGTCATCGAGTCCGTGTGCTTCGTGGATGTGTCGTACGGCGAGCACACCGACGACCTCCGAGTCGACCGGGACAGAACTGAATCCGGCAAGCCCATCGGCCCCGATATCGCCTTCGACGAAGGGAAGGAGGAGTCCGAGGGGGCCACTGACATCCATCCGTGTCCGCAGGACGGGGTCGAGTTGATCCGCCACGTGTCGCAAGCCCTTCGTCTCCTCTTCGGTCGCCTCGCGCAGCAGGCCGTTCCAGGACGCCAGCGCATGACGAAGCGCGGGGTCCCGGATCAGGCGCAGCCGGCCCGACGAAAGAAGTCCTTCCAGTGTGCCGAGCCGGGGATCGAAGGTCGGGGACAGATAGGCCAGCGCCAGGGCCGTGTCGGGAAGGGTGACCCGAGGGAGACCCGCCTTCAGGGCTCCACGCGCAGTTTCGAGAGTCTGGCCGACCGAGGCCTCGATCCGCTGGTGCCACCCGAAGTAGAACTCGAACTGTGCCTCGGCGGCCTCGAATTCCGCTCGCAGATTCTCTAGAATGGCCTGTTCCTCTGCTCTCTCGCTGCGCTCGTCCCACCACGTATCGAGCGCGAATGCCAGCAGAATGCTCCCGACGATGACGATTCCTTCGAGGAGCAGTCTCGTGAACAGTCCGGGTCGCCGATCCTCGCCGGGCGTCTTCATCGCTCTCGACGTTGTGGTCATTCCTCTCTCCGAGTCCTGATGCCGCGGCAGGCGGTGAAACCTGTGGGACGAGTCCTGAATAGCCGGGAAGGCATGATCTGTCTGTCTGCGTCTGCCGGCGCCGAGATCGCGCCCGAGAGCGAACGGGCCCTCGAGCTCGCGGCGCAACGAACTGGTGCAGGATCAGGGCTGAGAAGCCTCCCGCTCCCCTCCGGCCTGCGCGCGTCGGTCACCTTCCAGATGAACCTTCTTCAAGGCCAGCGCGTTGATGCAGTAGCGCAGCCCGCTCGGCGGAGGCCCGTCGGGAAAGACGTGACCGAGATGTGCATCGCAGGTGTTGCAGGTCGATTCCACGCGACGCATTCCCAGAGAATTGTCCGCGTGAGAGCCCACGGCGTTCGGCCGGATCGGCTGCGTGAAAGAGGGCCAGCCGGTGCCGGACTCGAACTTCTCGCTGGCGTCGAAGAGGAGTTCGTCGCAGCAGACGCAGGCGTACAGTCCCGGCTCGAACAGACTGCAGACCTCCGAGCTGAAGGGCCTCTCCGTTCCCTTACCGCGCGTGATCCGGTACTGCTCGGGGGTGAGCCGCTCTCTCCACTCCTCATCGGATCTTTCCACCCTGCGATCCGGAGCAGGGTTTCCATCTCTCGCGTGCGTCAATATGTCCGCCCAGGTCAGCATGCCGTCTTACCTCGGTCATCGTGGAACGGGAATCGGTGTCGCGCCGGGAGGTAAAACCCCCGACGGCTCACGGGTTCCGTGAGACTCGCCACCCAATGTCCTCCAGGATGCCGAGAACGACGGGGCCGGGATCCGGGGTGGAAACGCCGTTTCCGCTGGTGGGCGTCATCAGATAGTCCGGTCCGGTCCAGAAGTAATCGTCCGGATGAAGGTGGCTGGGACTCGCCCCGTACAGCCTCGGCGGCCGGCCTCCGTTCGCCTTCGTCGCCGCCGGTCCCACGAAGTAGATCCGGTCCCCCTCGAGAAGATCTCCGAGTTCGACCGAAGGATTCGGATAGCGAGTCGTATCGGTGAGCATCCGGCCGGCGGCGTCCGCGATCCGTCGAACGAAGACCATCGGTCTCGCTTCGAAATCCGGCAGTTGGATCGTGTGCGGGAAGAGGGACAGGAACGGGACCTCCCGGCCGTAGTAGCCCTCACCTTTCGCTGTAAAGAGCCACGACGCCATGCCCAGTCCGTGGCCGATCTCGTGCATCGCGACTGTCAGGAAATCCGCTTCACCGGCGGCCGGGTCTCCTTCGACCGCGAACTTCCACTGCCTGTCCCGGCGGAAGAAGAGCTCGAAATCGGGCTGATCCGGTTGGAGATCCCGGCCCGTAATCGCATCGGCCAGAGCGGAGGGGTACCAGGTGTCGCGGAGCGGGGCTCCCTCGAAGTCCTTGACGACATTCGGTACGGCGAATCCGGCCGGCCCGCCCTCCACGAACGCGACGCGAACGCGGATCGGAACCTCTGAGGAGACGATTCCGGACCAGCGTCTCACCGCCTCATCGAGCGCGGCTGCGGCTTCGACCGGAACGTCGACACCCGTCACCTCGAACCGCGCGGATGACGATCTCGACGTTACTTCCGAATCCTCCCGGCAGGCCGACATGCCGATCGTCGCAAGAAGGGAGACGACGGCCACCATCGAGGGCCGAATGCGGCGGAGTTCGTCAGACGGGCGGGTCACGACTGCCCGGGAATGCGCGGAGGAGGGGTGCAGCGCGATCGACGGAAATCATGGCCGTGCCCGGTATCGGTACGGGCCGCCGATCGCGCTCGACAGTCCCCTAGAAGCTTACTTCACGATGCCCAGCATCTTGAGGATCACGATGAATAGAGCGGCACCAGCGACCGCGACCACCCAGCCCATGATCGGGCCCGTCGCCGAAAGACCGAGCACGCCGGCGAGCCAAAATCCGAGGCTGGATCCGATGATCCCGACGATGACATTCGCGATCAGCCCCAT
>JARRPS010000095.1:0-7369 GCA_037382625.1 Gemmatimonadota bacterium
GCCGCACCCGCATGTCCTGCAGCGCGGCCTTCCGAAGCCCGAACGTCACGGCCGCCAGCGCCGGCACGGTTCCGAGACCGAACAGGAGCATCGCCAGGGCGCCGCCGATCGGGTCGCCGATCGCCACGGGGATGGCCAGCGTCGCGTAAACGAGTCCGCAGGGTAGCAGGCCGTTGGCGAGCCCGAACAGGTATCGGGCCCCGGCTTCCGGCTTCGAGATCAGCTTGCTCGCTGCCTCCTGGACGCCCGGGATCCGGATCTTCGGTTCGGGAAGGATGCCGGCGAGCACCAGGGCGAACCAGACGATCAACGCCGTGGAAATGGCCCCGGCGATCCAACCCGGACCGGGGATCGCGCCACCGAACGCCCCGGCCAGCGCCCCGAGCATCATGTAGGTGGAAAGCCTCCCGGCGTGCCAGAAGGTCGACTGACGTGCGCTTCCGCCGCAGGCCACGGCGAACGCGCCGCACATCCCGATGCAGTGGAGGCTTCCAACCAGTCCGGCGACGCCGGCGCCCGCGATGAGCTGGAGCATTCTGTCGATCGACCTTCCAGGACCCCGCAGGTCCATGGAGAGCGTTCTCTCTGCGGGGGTTGCTCTCCCCCGGCCCGGTCGTAAGGATACGCCCGTACCACGGTCTTCTCAACCAGCGAAACAGCGGGGTCTCACGTGGAAAGTGCCGTGTCTGCAGCGACCGCTGCCCCGGGACGAATCGTCGTCGACTACGATGACGACATCGTTCGGAAGTTCTTTCTCGCCACTGTGATATGGGGAGTCGTAGGCATGCTGGTCGGGGTGATCATCGCCCTCCAGCTGGCCTGGTGGCCCGCGAATCTCGGGCTGCCCTGGACGACATTCGGACGCCTTCGTCCCTTGCATACGAACGCGGTGATCTTCGCCTTCGCCGGCAATATCTGCTTCACCGGTATCTACCACTCGATGCAACGCCTGCTCAAGACCCGGATGTGGAGCGACACGTTGTCGAAGATCCACTTCTGGGGCTGGCAGCTGATCATCGTCTCCGCCGCGATCACCTATCCGCTCGGACTCACCCAGTCCCGCGAGTACGCCGAGCTGATCTGGCCGATCGACGTGGCGGTGACTCTGATCTGGGTCGTGTTCGCGATCAACTTCTTCGGAACGCTCGCAGTCCGGAAGGTCAAGCACATCTACGTCGCGATCTGGTTCTACATGTCGTTCGTGATCACGATCGCGGTGCTTCACATCGTCAACAACCTGGCGATGCCGGCGACCCTGCTGCGCTCCTACCCGATCTATTCGGGCATGACCGACGCGCTGGTGCAGTGGTGGTACGGGCACAACGCGGTGGGCTTCTTCCTCACCACGCCCTTCCTCGGCCTGATGTACTACTACCTGCCCAAGGCAGCGGACCGACCGATCTACAGCTACCGGCTGTCGATCATTCACTTCTGGGGCCTGATCTTCCTCTACATCTGGGCCGGACCGCACCATCTGCTCTATTCCGGCCTGCCCGACTGGGCGCAGACGCTCGGGATGGTGTTCAGCATCATGCTGCTGGCTCCCTCCTGGGGCGGGATGCTGAACGGGCTGCTGACGCTCAAGGGAGCGTGGCACAAGCTCCGGACGGACCCGATCCTGAAGTTCATGGTGGTGGGCGTGACGTTCTACGGGATGAGCACGTTCGAGGGACCGATGATGTCGATCCGATCGGTGAATGGCCTGGCGCACTTCACGAACTGGGTCGTGGGCCACGTGCATTCCGGAGCGCTCGGGTGGAATGGAATGCTGACCTTCGCCGTGCTCTACTGGTTGCTGCCGCGATTGTGGAATCGGGAAGTGGCCTATCCGAAGATGGTCACCCAGCATTTCTGGCTCGCCACGATCGGCATCGTGATCTACACCGTGGCGATGTGGGCGGCCGGACTGATGGAAGGGCTCCAGTGGCGGGCGGTCAACGACGCCGGCCAGCTGGCGAATCCTATCTTCATCGACATCGTTCACCGGCTCGCGCCGTTCTACTGGCTGCGACTGCTCGGCGGAACGCTCTACTTCGTGGGCGCGGTGATGATGTTGATCAACGTGTTCAAGACCATTCGGGGACCCGAACGGGTCGCGGCGGACGCTCCGGCGACCGTACCGGCCAGCTGATCGGGGGAGAGAGATGGCAGAGAACGGAATGGACCACGGGTCCGAAAAGAAATACGGACAGTTCCACCGGAGAGTGTTCGAGAGTAACGCAGCCCTCTTCGCCGTCGCCGCCACGGTCGCCATCCTGATCGGCGGGATCGTGGAGATCGTCCCGATGTTCACGCCGGCGGGACCGGAGCACTCGGAGGCGATCACGCCGTACACGCCGCTCGAGGTCGCGGGACGCGACATCTACGTGTCGGAGGGCTGCTATCTCTGCCACTCGCAATGGGTTCGGCCCATGCGAGCGGAGATCCTGAGGTATGGACCCTGGTCGCGCGCGTGGGAGTATCAGTACGACAGACCATTCCAGCTCGGGTCGCGACGGATCGGCCCGGACCTGCACAGGGTGGGGAACAAGTATCCGGACGCCTGGCACTACGAGCACATGCGGGATCCGCGCTCGACGACGCCGGGAAGCGTGATGCCCCCCTACCCCTGGCTGCTGGAGGATCGCATCGACCCGGAGGATGTCCGGGCATCGGTGGTCGCGCTGCGGAAGACCGGGACTCCGTACAGCGATGAGGACGTCGCGGGTGTGGAGGAAAGCCTCGCCGAACAGGGCGCGGAGATCGTGGCCCGCCTGGCGACGGCCGGTATCGAGACGACGCCCGATCGTTCGATCGTCGCCCTGATCGCATATCTGCAGCGGCTGGGTGTCGAGGGAAGGGCGGAACTGGAAGCACAGGGAGTGGAGTACTGATGCATCCTTTGATCGAGCAGGCACGGGAGTCGATCGGACTCGGCTGGATGGCGGCCGTGATGACGATCCTGTTCATGGTCGCCTACTTCGGCTGGATCTGGTACGCCTACAATCCCGCGAACAAGCAGAAGTGGGACGAAGCGGCCATGCTGCCCTTCGAGGAGGGGATAGACCTTTGAGCAAAGAGACCAATCGCGTTCTCGGCCACGCGGACGAGGCGGACGGGATCGAGGAATATGACAATCCTCTTCCGGACTGGTGGCTCGGACTGCTCTGGTTCACGGTGATCTGGGCGTTCGGATACGGGGTCTGGTATCACTTCATCTCGGACCGGTCGCAGGAAGGAAAGCTCGCGGCCGAAATGCAGGCAGCCGAGGTCCGCTGGCCGGAGCAGGCGATGGCCGAGGTCTCGTTCGCGATCACGCCCGAAGCGGTGGCGGCGGGACAGGAGATCTACGTCCAGAATTGCCTCATGTGCCACGGAGGAGACCTCGAGGGCGGCATCGGGGTAGCGTTGAACGACGACGAGTGGATTCACGGCGGCGAGCCCGAGGACGTGATTCGGATCATCAACGAGGGCGTTCCCGAGAAGGGCATGCTCACCTGGGGCCCGATTCTCGGTCCCGAGAAGGTCAATCAGGTCGCGGCCTACGTCCTCTCGAAGAACGCCGAACTGGTCGGCGAGTAGGGTTCGATCCCGGCGGTTCGCCGCCGGGCGACCGGCTCGCGGGCTTTGAGGTATAGACGTGCTGGGATTCTCGAATACGCGGGAATGGGTGTACCCGCAATCGATTCAGGGCCGATTCATGACGATCCGGCGCTGGACGTTTGTCGGGCTCCATCTTCTGCTGCTGGTCACGCCGTGGATTACGATCAACGGTCATCCGGCTTTCCGGATCGATGTGCCGGCGCGGACCGTCTATCTGTTCGGCAGCATTTTCACGGCGTCCGACACGATCTTCCTGCTGCTGATTCTCTGGTTCGCCGCCTTCTCGCTCTTCTTCTTTACGGCCGTGTTCGGGCGGATCTGGTGCGGATACGCCTGCCCTCAGACCGTGTTTCTCGAGTCGTGGATCCGGCCCGTAGAATTGTGGATCGAAGGGGACCGGCTGACCCGGAAACGAAGGGACGCGAAGGGCTGGAGCTTCGACCGGGCATGGCGGAAGCTCGCGAAATGGTTGGTATTTCTGGCCATTTCGATCTTCCTCGCCATGGCCGGGATGAGCATCTTCGCCGGGGCGCGCGAGCTGTGGACCGGGCAGGCGGGCCCGGTGGAATACGCCATGGTCGCGATCTTCACGGGATTCTGGTTTCTCGATTTCACCTGGTTCCGGGAGCAGTTCTGTAATTACGTCTGCCCGTATGCTCGATTCCAGAGTGTGCTGGCGGACGAAGAGACGCTGATCATCACCTATGATGAGCCCAGAGGCGAACCTCGCGCGGCCGGCAAGCAGGCGGCGATGGATGGTCGCTGCATCGACTGCAACAAGTGCGTGGCCGTCTGTCCTCAGGGCATCGACATCCGGGACGGGTTTCAGCTCGAGTGCATCCAGTGCGCCCGGTGCATCGACGCATGCACGAGCGTGATGGAAAAGCTCGGCCACCCGACCCTCGTGGCCTACGGTTCGATCGCGGAATCCGAGGGACGGAAGGTCCGCCGGTGGCGACCGAGGACGATCCTCTACGCCGCGATCCTCGTCGGGATCATCGCGGCCGGCGCCATCCTCGCCGCGAATCGGGTGACCTTCGAGGCCACGGTGAACCGGGCCCCGGG
The DNA here is from genome assembly GCA_037382625.1 of Gemmatimonadota bacterium. GTDB lineage: Bacteria > Gemmatimonadota > Gemmatimonadetes > Palauibacterales > Palauibacteraceae > Carthagonibacter. The sequence continues at coordinate 4,648 of JARRPS010000095.1, forward strand.
GTCGCTGTACACGATGGATTCCGACGGATTCACGCGGAACACGTTCCTGCTGAAGATCACGAACAAGAACCCTTCGGCCGAGCCGATTTCGTACGACATCTCGGTCTCGGGCCTGGACGAGGCGGAGATCCTCACGGACACGGTCGAGCTGCATTCCACGGAGACGCGGACGATTCCCCTTGTCGTCCGGGTGCCGGGTTCCGTGGCGCTCGCGCGCACGACCCCCTTCCAGGTTCGCGTAGAGGCGGATGATGGCGCGATCATCCTGTCTCCCACGTTCAAGAGCGGAGCGGCCATTGGCGAGACGGGAAGCTGACTCGGGGCCGACCGGGTTCGATCGGAGCATCTGGCCGGCCGCGCTGATCATCGGGATGCTGATCGTGATCCTGATGAACATCGCCTTCATCTGGGTCGCCGTCTCCGGCGAAGACCAGGTCGTGGACACGTATCAGACGGAGCCGCGCTGACCACCTCCCGTTGTCCCCACTGCGGTACCCCCGTCGAGGGAGAGGAAGACGCCTTCTGTTGTCTCGGCTGCGAGATGGCGGCTGCGATCATTCGAGGGGCCGGACTCGAGCGCTATTACGAGGAACGTACGGAGTACGCGCCCCGGCCGGGCACGGCGGCCGGCGGGTGGGCGGCCGCTCCCGTTACCCACCGGGCCGATGGAACCGCCGAAGTCCGACTGGTGGTCGACGGTCTGCGTTGCGCCTCCTGCGTCTGGGTCACCGAGCACCTGCTTCAGGGCACGCCGGGAGTGAAGGAGGCGACGGTCAGCTACGCCACCGGGCGGGCCAGCCTCCGATGGGACCCCGAAGCCGTCACCCTGGCCGACCTGGCCGGGAAGATCGCGGCACTCGGATATCGACCTCGACTGCTCGGCGAGGAGGGTACGCCGGACCGGGGCCTGCTGATCCGATTGGGCGTGGCCGTGTTCTGCGCGTTGAACATCATGATGCTCTCGGTGCCGATCTACCTGGGCTGGATCACCTCTCTCGAGCCGCGCTACGAGGCCCTGTTCCGCTGGGCTTCGCTGCTTCTCGCCACACCCGTGGCTCTCTGGTGCGCCGAGCCGTTCTTCTCCGGCGCGATTCAGGGACTGCGGAACCGGGTCCTTCACATGGACCTTCCGATCGCGATCGCGATTACCGTTCTCTACCTGCACGGAGTCCTGGCGACCGTCACCGGACACGAGACCTATCTCGATTCTCTGGCCATGCTCGTCGCGCTTCTGCTGGCGGGCCGAATGCTCGAAGGCAGGAGCCGCCGGAGGGCCGCCGAGGCGGCGTTGTCGCTGGCTGCCTCCGTTCCGGCCACGGTGCGACGACGGACCGGTTCGGGGGTCGAGACGGTTTCCGCCTCCGAGCTCAGGCCGGGCGACCGGATCGACATAGGTGCGGGAGAGGAACTGGCGGCGGACGGCGTCGTGTCGGAGGGAAGGGGCTCGGTTCGCATGTCACTGATCACGGGCGAGGCGGAACCGGTCGAGATGTCGGCGGGAAGCGAGGTCGTCGCAGGCTCCGAGCTGCTCGACGGAGCCCTGACCGTCACCGTGTCCCGGGTCGGCGCGGAGACCGTGCTCCATCGAATGGCGGCCGAGCTCCGGACCGCCGCGGACCGGCCCGTGCGACTCAGTTCGACCGACCGGATCGCTCCCTGGTTCACGGCGGCCACGTTGCTCGTGGCTGCAGCGACCGCCACGGGGTGGATGCTGGCGGGAGACCGCGTCACGGCTCTGAGCGCCACCGTCGCCGTTCTCGTCGTCGCCTGTCCCTGCGCGCTGGCGCTGTCCCGGCCCCTGGCCGCCGCCGCCGGTCTCGGCGCGGCTGCCCGCCGTGGCCTGGTGTTCCGTTCCGCCGATGGGCTACTCGATCTGGAGGATGCGACGACGGTAGCCCTGGACAAGACCGGGACGATCACGCGGGGAGAGTTGACTGTGAAGGGCGCGGATCGCGAGACGCTGCGGGTAGCAGCCGGGCTCGAGCGATTCAGCATGCATCCGATCGCCCGCGCGATCGTGACCGAAGCCGTCGAAAGGGGCATCCCGCTTCCAGCCGGGGCGGAGATCCGGGAGGAGCCGGGCACCGGCATCTCCGGAAAGGTCGATGGACGGCACTGGCGGCTGGAATCCGGTGGGCCGAGTGAGGTCGTACTCGTCGGAGAGACGGGCGAGTCCGGGCGGATCCTTCTGGGAGATACCGTGCGTCCCGACTCGGCGAACGCCGTCGAGCTTCTGCTCGCGACGGGCCGCGAGGTCGTGCTGCTTTCCGGCGACCACGAGGAAGTGGCCCGGCGTATTGCCGACGAGGCCGGTATCGGAACGGTGCTGGCAGGCGTGGACCCGGAAGGAAAGGCGGCCTGGGTGCGAGCCCGTCAGGGAGACGGGGAACGGGTCACGTTCGCCGGCGACGGACTGAACGATGGTCCGGCCCTGGCGGCCGCCGACGTGGGGATCGCGATGGGAACCGGTGCCGCGAGCAGCGTGCTGGTGGCGGATGGAGTGATCTCGACCTGGTCTCTGATGCCGCTGGTCGCGGGTTTCCAGGCGTCGGCGTCGGCCGGTCGCGCCATTCGGCGGAACCAGGCACGATCGATCGGCTACAACATCCTGGCGGTTGCGGCCGCCGCGGCCGGCTGGATCAATCCCCTGATTGCCGCGATCCTGATGCCGGCGTCGAGCGCGATGGTGATCTGGGGCGCTTCCCGCGTGGAGGCCTCGATG
>JARRPS010000096.1:0-7327 GCA_037382625.1 Gemmatimonadota bacterium
ATCGAGGCGGGGGCCGGCGTCATCGTGCTGCAGTCGGGCCAGGAGGTGGAGGCCGCGATCCGATATGCCTCGAGCTTCCCCGACGGACCTCTCCCCGTGGGACTCCGGGTGCGACCCGGGATCCGGGCCGGGGCGCACCCCTCGCTGGAGACCGGCCGGGCCGATGCGAAATTCGGGTTCTCGCCGGATCGGATCCCTGAGGTGTGGGCGCGTCTCGCATCGTCCGACGGTATCCTGCCCCGTACTCTCGCCTTTCATCTGGGTTCGGGCCTGGAGGTCGTGGATCCCTACGAACAGGCTGTCGAACTGATGCTCTCCCTCGTCGAGGTGCTGGCGGCCGCGGGCACCCCGGTGACCGAACTCGATGTAGGCGGAGGGCTCGGCGTGGACTACGCCAGCGACCGGGACCCGGAGCCCGCGATGCTGGTCCGGGTGCTCGAGTCCCGTCTCGCGGGTGTCCCGATCGAGCTGCGGTTCGAGCCGGGTCGCTCGGTGGTGGCCCGTGCCGGAGTGCTCCTCACCCGGGTGCTCTACCGGCGGGAGAGAAACGGCCGGCCGGCGCTGATCTGTGACGCCGGCTATACCGACTTCGCGCGCCAGGCACTGTACGGGGCTGAACACGCGATCCTTCCGGTCGACGGTGAGCTCTCCGGCGAGCCGACCGTCGATGTGCTGGGGCCGACCTGCGAGTCGGGAGACACTCTCGGAACGAAGCGCCGGCTCCACGACGTCGAGCCCGGGGATCTGCTCATGCTCCGCGATGCGGGCGCTTACGGATTCGTGATGGCCTCGAACTACAACAGCCGCCCGCGGCCGCCCGAGCTTCTCGTGGAGGAGGACGCGTGGCAGGTCGTCCGCCAGAGAGAGAGCCTCGAGGACCTGTGGCGGGGCGAGGTGATGCCGTGAGCCACCCATCGGGCGGAGAGACCGGCGTCGCCGGCGATCAAATCGTCGTCCGGGGCGCCCGCGAGCACAACCTTCGGGACATCGACGTCGAGATTCCGCGAAACTCGCTGACCGTCGTCACCGGGCTCTCGGGCTCGGGGAAGTCGTCGCTCGCGTTCGACACGATCTATGCGGAGGGGCAGCGCCGGTACGTCGAGTCGCTTTCCGCCTATGCTCGACAGTTCCTGGGCGTGATGGAGAAACCGGACGTCGACCGGATCGAGGGACTCTCTCCCGCGATTGCGATCGAGCAGCGTGGCTCGAGCCGCAATCCGAGGAGCACGGTCGGAACGGTTACCGAAGTCTACGACTATCTGCGACTCCTCTGGTCCCGCGCGGGCACCCCGCACTGTCCCTCGTGCGGGCGCCCGGTCCGCCGTCAGTCGGCGACCCAGATCGCGGCCCAGGTCGCCGGCTGGACCGAGGGCACGCGCGCCGAGGTTCTCGCGCCTCTGGTGCAGGGTCGCAAGGGCGAATTCCGCGAGCTGTTCGAGGAGGCGCTCCAGGAGGGTTTCGTCCGGGCGCGCGTCGATGGCGAGCTGATCGAGCTGAGTGATCCCCCGAAGCTCAACCGCCGGGCGAACCACGACATCGCCGTGGTCGTGGACCGACTGGTCGTCCGGTCGGACGAGCGGGCCCGGATCGCGGAGTCGGTCGAGACGGCGCTGCGCATGGCGGGTGGCACCGTCGAGGTGCGGAGTTACGCGGACGCCGCCGACGTCGGAGGGGAGGCGCACCTGTTCAGCGAGAAGTACGCCTGCGCCACCTGCGGGATCAACATCCCGGAACTGGAGCCCCGGCAGTTCTCGTTCAACTCCCCCTACGGCGCCTGTCCCGACTGCGATGGGCTCGGGATCCGCCTCGAGCCGAACCCGGAACTGATCCTCGGCGATCCCCGCCTCTCGATCCTCGAAGGGGTGATCCTGCCGTGGGGCGGGCCGACCGGACGACTGCGACGCGTGACGCTTCCCGCCGTGGCCGAGGCGCATGGCTTCGATCTGAACGCCTCGTGGGGCGAGCTCGAGGATGAACATCGCGACGCAGTGCTCTCGGGCGATCCCGCTCTCGAGTGGGAAGGGGCCCTCGAGAACGTGCGCCGACTCTATCACGAGACCGACAGCGAGACCCTTCACCGGCAGCTGCACGAGTACATGACGGCCCGCGTCTGCCCGACCTGTGAGGGCGGCCGGCTCCGGGCCGAGAGCCGGGCGGTGACGGTGGCGGACGTGCGACTCACCGAGGTCGTGGAAGCGCCGGTGGAAGAGGCACTCGCCCTCTTCGAGCGGCTGCGCGACGATCCGCAATCCGCTTCCCTCGACGCCGACATCGCACTTCCGATCCTCAAGGAGGTGTGCGACCGTCTGGGATTCATGACCCGGGTCGGCCTCGGATACCTCACGCTGGGCCGCTCGGCGGACACGCTGGCCGGTGGCGAGGCCCAGAGAATTCGGCTGGCGACCCAGATCGGCAGCCGTCTGGTGGGGGTGCTGTACGTCCTGGATGAGCCAAGCATCGGGCTGCACCCGAGGGACAATCGACGTCTGCTGGGCACGCTCGAGAGCCTGCGAGACCTCGGAAACACGGTTCTGGTCGTGGAGCACGACGAGGAGACGGTGCGTGCGGCCGATCACATCGTGGATCTCGGCCCGGGTGCGGGGCGGCGAGGCGGTCGGGTTCTGGTCTCCGGGACCGTCGATGAGCTGCTCGACTCCGAGGAGTCGCTCACGGCGGCTTACCTGCGGGGCGACCGGGAGATCCCGGTTCCCGGGACTCGACGTCCGGGCCGGGTTGGCGAGCATCTGACGATCTTCGGGGCCAGGGAGCACAACCTGAGGGGGGTGGACGTTCACTTCCCGCTCGGCACCTTCATCGCCGTCACCGGCGTGTCCGGGTCTGGGAAATCCACTCTGGTAGAGGAGATTCTCTACCGCCGCCTGGCTCGCGAGCTGCACAGGGCGAAGTCCGTGCCCGGGTCTCACGACCGGATCGAGGGGATCGAACGGATCGACAAGGTGATCGACGTCGATCAGAGCCCGATCGGACGGACGCCGCGCTCGAATCCCGCGACCTACACAGGCGTTTTCACGCCGATCCGGGACCTTTACAGCAAGCTTCCCGAGTCCCGGATCCGAGGCTACAGGCCGGGCCGTTTCAGCTTCAACGTAAAGGGCGGGCGCTGTGAAGCGTGCCGCGGCGACGGTCTCGTGAAGATCGAGATGCACTTCCTTCCCGACGTCTACGTGCCGTGCGACGTCTGCAGGGGGAGACGCTACAACCGGGAGACCCTGGAGATTCTCTGGAAGGGGCGGAGCATCGCCGACGTCCTCGAGATGACAGTCGCGGAGGCCCGGGAATTCTTCGACGCCGTTCCGACCTTGCGCAGGAAGCTTCAGACGCTTTGCGACGTGGGGCTCGGCTACATTACGCTGGGCCAATCGGCCACCACCCTGTCCGGGGGGGAGGCGCAGCGGGTGAAACTGGCCTCGGAGCTCGCAAAGAGGAGCACCGGGAGGACGCTCTACATTCTGGACGAGCCCACGACCGGCCTCCACTTCGAGGACATCCGAATCCTCCTCGAGGTTCTGCACCGGCTGGTGGAGAAAGGAAACACCGTGCTCGTGATCGAGCATCATCTGGACGTGATCAAGACCGCGGACTGGATCGTGGACCTCGGCCCGGAGGGGGGCACGGGGGGCGGCGAGGTCGTCGTGGCCGGCACGCCCGAAGAGGTGGCGGCCCACGAGGTCAGCCACACCGGTCGGTTCCTTCGGGAATCTCTGCGTGGGGCGGGGGTCACGGATTCGAGTCGGGGCGGATCGGGCGGCGTTGATCCGGGGGACGAGAAGTAGTTACCCTTCGGGCTGGAGCCGGTGACGAGGGGTGTGCTCACCTGAAACTCCGGGCCTGCCGATCGCGTAGGGCGGAACGGCACGAGGGCCGGTATCGGAACGAACGCAATGGAAGCCGATGACCCCGATAGTCTGGATCCTGGTGGTGATGTTCGTGGTGGTCCCGGTGGCGGCGGCAGTGGCCCGGCGCATCGAGTCCGGCCCCGTTCAACCGACCTCGATTCCGGGTGAAGCCGACCCGGAGCGGATCGCGCAGATCGAAGGACAGATCGACGCTCTCGTGGAACAGGTACAGGTACTGGCTGAGCACCAGGAGTTTCTGACCCGGCTGCTCGAGGAGAACACGGAGAGCCGACGGGCCGCCCTTACGGAGGATGGAGACCGATGATCAGTCGCGAAGACCTCGAGAGCTTTCTGATCCGCACGGAGATGGAGTACGAGGAGATCGGCGAAAACCTCTGGATCGTGGACCCGCCCGGGGGCGCCTCGACCGGTGAGCCGGCCGTAGTCCTTTCCTACTCGCCGCCCCTCGTCGTCTTCCGGGCCAAGATCGGATCGGTGCCCGAGGGCACGGAGGAGCGAATGAAGCTGTATGAACAGCTACTGAACTTGAACGCCACGGATCTGGTGCACGGCGCCTATGGGCTGGAGGAAGGCGACATCATCCTCACCGACGCGCTGGAGATCGAGAATCTCGACTACTCGGAGTTCCTGGCGTCGCTGGAGAGCCTCGCGCTCGCCGTGACCTCGCACAGACACACACTCGGACTGGACTGACAGGGCCATGGGTCTCTTCGAAAGGCTGTCCCGGCTTCTCAGGTCGAACATCAACGACCTGATCGCGAAAGCGGAGAATCCGGAAAAGATGCTCGTGCAGGTCATCGAAGACATGCGTCGCCAGCTTGCGCAGGCGAAGCAGGAAGTCGCGATGGCCATCGCCGACGAACGTCGCCTGCGGGCGCAGGTGGAGCAGGAGCGCAAGGAAGCGCAGAACTGGGAGCGACGCGCGCGTCTGGCCATCGGCCAGGAGCGTGACGATCTGGCCAAGCAAGCGCTGATGCGCGGACAGGAGCACGCCCGGCACGCTGCGGAGCTGGAAGAGCAGTGGCTCCGACACCGCGAGGAAACCGAGAGACTCAAGGACTCCCTGCGCCAGCTCAATGCCAAGATCGAGGAAGCCAAGCGGAAGAAGAACCTGCTGATCGCCAAGCAGAAGCGGGCGCAGGCGCAGAAGCGGATTCACGAAACGATGGCGGGCCTGCAGGACAAGAGCGCCTTCCGGGCCTTCGACCAGGTGGTCGAGAAGATCGAGGAGACGGAACGGCGAGCCCTGGCTTCCGCTGAGGTCACCGAAGAACTGCAGGGCGACAGTCTCGAGGCCGAATTCGCGATGCTCGAGGTAGGCGGAGAGTCCGACGTCGAGGACAAGCTGCTCGCCCTGAAGCGAGATATGGGCCTGCTTGCCGCGGCCGAGCCGGAGGAACCGAAGGCGCTGGAGGCGGGCGATCCACCTGAGGTCGCCGAGGCCGAGGCCGAACTCGTGGAAGCCGAGATGCTCGATGCCGAGCTCGTCGCGGAACTGGAAGCCATCGAATCGGAATCGGGCGCAGCGGACCGGGACGAGCAGAAATCCGGGGAGAAGGAAGACCGGAAGAACGACTGATCCGGGCCGCTCGCAATCCGGGCGGCTGCGAACGGCCGGGGTTCAGTCGATCCCCAGATACTTGTGCGTCTGCAGGCTGAGCTTCCACTGCGGGTGCGAGAGGCAGTAGGCGACCGCACGCCGCGTGTTCTTTTCCCGGTCGGGTCCGTCCATCGGTTGCAGGTAGAACTGCTGGAAGTCGAGCCGCTCGAACCGATCGGGCATCGCTTCCGGCTGCGGATAGACCAGCTTCAGCTCGTGGCCCTTCCGTACCACCAGGGGTGCCCCTGCCTTCGGGCTGACGCAGATCCAGTCGATCCCTGCCGGAACCTTCACCGTTCCGTTGGTTTCGACCGCGACCTCGAATCCGGCCCGGTGCAGGGCCTCGATGGCGGCCTCGTCGAGTTGCAGCAACGGCTCGCCCCCCGTGCAGACGACGAGGGGCGGCGGGCCCTTCCGAGGCCTCGCAGCCTCGGGGGGCCACGCGGCGGAAACCGCCATCGCCAGCTCCGCCGCCGACGCGAACTTGCCACCGCCCGGGCCGTCGGTCCCCACGAAGTCGGTGTCGCAGAAGGGGCAGGTCGCCGCGGTCCGGTCCTTCTCATGTCCGGACCAGAGGTTGCAGCCGGCGAATCGGCAGAAGACGGCCGGTCGGCCGGTGTTGGCGCCTTCCCCCTGCAGGGTGTAGTAGATCTCCTTTACGGAATATGCCACCGGTTCGCTCCGTTCTCTGCGACTCGCATCACGAGCTGTGCCCCGGTTCGTCCGTCACGAGCGCGCGGAACTGCCCCGCCAGCTCGGCGTTGGCGGCCAGGAACCCTCCCGGACGCAAGCGCTCCGGGTCCCTTACGGGCCGATCGTCCCCGCGGCGTCCCGCCAGCGCGGGCACCCGCAGGGGCTCGAAGATCCCGCCCGCTTCCCGGACGATCAGGGCGCCGGCGGCCACATCCCATGGCATCAGCCAGTACTCGAAGAAGGCATCGAGGCGGCCGCAGGCCAGATCGCACAGGTCCAGGGCGGCCGCGCCGGCCCGGCGGATACCGCTCGTGCGACGCAGCACCCGCTCGAAGGAGGCCAGGTAGTCCGACATCATCTCGAGCTTCTTGAACGGGAATCCGGTACCTACCAGCGCGTGCTCGAGCCGGGCGACGCCGGAGACCTCGATCGGGGTTCCGTCGAGTGTCGCCCCACCCCCGCGCCATGCCTCGAATCGCTCGCCGATCGCCGAGTTGAGCACGAGTCCCGCGACGAGCCCCTCGCCGTCTTCCGCGGCGATCGAGACCGCGTACTCGGGATATCCGTGGAGCCAGTTCGTGGTACCATCGAGCGGATCGATGATCCAGCGCACTCCCTGCTCCCTGCCGGCGCCGTCCGGGCCCGATCCGCTGGAGTTCGAGCGATTCCCGCCCGTCCCTTCCTCCGCGAGAATGGTATGATCGGGAAATTCCGCCTCGATGATCTCGACGATCCGGCGCTCCGCCTCGACGTCCACCTCGGTCACGAAGTCGGACCGCCCCTTCTCGCCCCAGTCCGCGGGATCGATCCGGCCCCGACCCTCCCGATGCGCAGCCGCCGCCGCATCGGCGGCCCGCCGCGCCACGTCCAGGAGGACGGCCGGATTCGGAGTCTGGCTCACGCGAACCTCGCTTGCTCGGGTTCAGGGCGTCCGGCTACCTTGGCCACGACCGTCGGTCGGCCCCGGAGGCCGGGCGCAGACACGCGATCCGTCGCATCCCGAATCCCGAGACGATCCCACGAATGACCCGCGTATTCAGCGGCATCCAGCCGTCTGGCGACCTTCACCTGGGGAACTATCTCGGCGCGATCCGCAACTGGGTCGAGCTGACCGACAGGTACGACTGCATTTACTCCATCGTGGATCTGCACGCCA
>JARRPS010000097.1:0-7268 GCA_037382625.1 Gemmatimonadota bacterium
GACGTGTTCATCGGGCTCTCGATCGGAGGGCTGATGAAGCCCGAGATGGTCAAGTCGATGGCCCGCGACCCGATCGTGTTCGCCATGGCGAACCCCGATCCCGAGATCCTGCCCGAGGACGCGCTGGCGGTTCGGGACGACGTGATCATGGCGACCGGCCGATCGGACTATCCCAACCAGGTGAACAACGTCCTCGGCTTCCCCTTCATTTTTCGCGGGGCGCTGGACGTTCGAGCCAGCACGATCAACGACGAGATGTTCATCGCGGCCACGATGGCCCTCGCGAAACTGGCGAAAGAAGACGTTCCAGAGTCGGTCTCGGCGGCTTATGAGGGGCGCCAGCTCCACTTCGGCCGGGAATACCTGATCCCGACTCCGTTCGACCAGCGTGTGCTGCTCTGGGAAGCGTCGGCCGTCGCACAGGCGGCCATGGACACCGGGGTCGCCCGGAAGCCGATCGACATCGAGGAGTACAAGCGCCAGCTCGAGGCCCGGCTCGGACCCGCACGGGAGCTGATGCGGTCGATCATGGACCGGGCGAGGCGGACACCGAAGCGGATCGTGCTTCCCGAGGGAGAGGAGCCGGTCGTCGTTCGGGCTTCGCACGCCATCGTCGAAGAAGGCCTCGGTACGCCGATCCTGCTCGGCGATCCGACCCGGATCGAAGCGATCGCGGCGGCGGCGGAGGTGGACCTGGAGGGCGTGGAGATCCTGGATCCCCGTACGTCGGAGAAGTTCGACGAGTACGTGGAGGCGTTCTTCGAACGCCGTCACCGCAAGGGAATCACGATCGAGAACGCACGCTCCCACATGCAGCAGCCGATCTACTACGCGGCAATGATGGTCGAGAGGGGCGACGCCCACACGCTGATCGGGGGCGCGAACATGAGCTACCCCGACTCGCTGCGCCCGGCCCTGCAGACGATCGACCTGATGCCGGGAATCGAAAAGGTGGTCGGGCTCTACATGCTCCTCGTCAAGGACCGGTTGTACTTCTTCGCCGACACGACCGTCAACATCGATCCCGATGCGGAGATCCTGGCCGAGACGGCGGAGATGACGGCGGACTTCGTGCGTCGGCTGGGAATCGAACCTTCCGTGGCGATGCTCTCCTTCTCGAACTTCGGCTCGGCCCCGCACCCGTCATCCGACAAGGTCCGAGAGGCGGTTCGGCTGATCAAGGAGCGCAGGCCCGACATCCCGGTCGACGGAGAGATGCAGGCGGACACGGCGGTGGTGAAGGGAATCCTCGAGAAGACGTATCCGTTTTCCGACCTCAAGCGTCCGGCGAACGTTCTGATCTTCCCGAACCTGTCGGCGGCGAATGCTTCCTACAAGCTCCTGAACCGGCTCGGTGGCGCCGAGGCGATCGGGCCGGTGCTCCTGGGACTGAGCAAGCCGGTTCACCTCACCCAGCGCGGTGCGACGATGGCGGACATCACGAATCTGGCGGCGATCAGCGTGGTGGACGCAGAGCAGCGGAAGCACCAGAACGGAGGATCAGGCGGATCCTGAACGAGGGGTGACCCGAGGGTTCGTGGACCGGGCGGGCGCGAGTGGCGCCCGTACCGTCCGCGACCCGCTATGGGGCAACGTGACGCTCGACCGGGCGGCCGCGTCGATCGTGGACGCCCCGGAATTCCAGCGCCTGAGGCGGGTGAAGCAACTGGGCTTCGCCCACCTCGTCTACCCCGGGGCGGTCCACACTCGCTTTCTCCACGCTCTCGGGGTCTATCATCTTTCCCGGCGCGCGATGGATGCCCTGGACCGGAAGGGGCTTCTTTCTCAGCTGAACACGGGAGAGTTGGAGACCCTGCCCGTCGTGCGCCTCGCAGCCCTTCTTCACGACGTGGGTCACTACGCCTTTTCTCACGCAATGGAGGAGCTCGAAGCGGACGCGATCCCCGGACACCACGAGGAGGCGGCAGCCCGATTCCTCGAGTCGCCGCAGATCCGCGCGGCTCTAGGGGAATCTGGAGACGGGGCTTCGCGGCTCGTGATGGAGCTGATCCAGGGTCGTTCGAATCATCCGTTGCAGGGCCTGGTCTCGGGCTCGCTGGACCTCGACAAGATCGACTATCTTCGGCGGGACAGCCTGTTCTGCGGCGTGCCGTACGGTGCCGTGGACGTGGAGCGGCTCCTGGAATCGCTCACTCTCGCGCGCGAAGGCGACGGCGCCCCTCTCGAAGTGGCGGTGACCGAGAAGGGCCTCAGCGCACTGGAGTCGCTGTTGTTCGCCAAGTACCAGATGTTCCGCAACGTCTACTGGCACCATGCCGTCCGCTCCGCGACGGTCGCGTTCCGGCACCTGGTGGAAGGCGCGCTCCATGAGGGGCTGCTCGTCCGGGAAGATCTCGCCGGCCCGACCGACGAAGAACTTCTCGGCCTGATCGCCGCCCGTATGCAGGACCGGGAAGTACCACCGGTTCTCGGCCGCCTGCTCTCCGCACTCGTCAACCGGAATCTGCCGAAGCGGATCGTCGAGCTCCAGGGAGACGAGCTTCCCGCCGGAATGGCGGAGTGGGTTCCGGAGAGCCGAGAACTGGTTCGCAGTATCGAGCACCGACTGGCGCGGGATTGGGGTCTCGAGACCGGCTCCGTGTTTCTCGACTACCCGGCCAATCCGAACATGCTCCAGCTTCGGTTGCTGCTCGTTCGGCGGCGCGGCGAGGTGCAGCGTCTTACATCGGAGGGGGAGGAACACCTGATCGATCTGCCCCGACTCGGCCGGTCCCTTCACCAGGCCACACGGGCGCTCCGGGTCTTCTGCCTCGAATCGAAGAGCCTGCCGGACGTTACGCCGCTCCTCGATCTGCTTTCCTCTCCGGCGGACGAAGCCCGTGCACGGCTCGACGAGGACCGGGCTATTCTCTGATCGTTGCCGCCGCTACGTTCACGACGAGAGCCGTAATATTGTCGGCGCCGCCGGCGAGGTTGGCTTCGCTCACGAGTCGGGATGCCGCCGGCTGGGGATCGGCGACGGTCTGCAGGATCCGGGCGATTCGCGCCTCTTCGACCATGTCCGTCAGTCCGTCGGTGCAGAGGAGGTAGCGGTCGCCCGCCTCGATGGAGCCAACGTACAGGTCCGGCGCGGGTATCGGATCGGTGCCCAGCGCGCGCGTGATGATGTTCGACTGCGGGTGTCGAAACGCCTCGTCGCGCGTGATCACTCCGCGCTCGATCTGCTCCTCGACCCAGGAATGATCGGTCGTGATCCGGGTGAGCGCTTCACCGCGATACAGGTAGGCCCGGCTGTCCCCGATGTGTCCCACGACCCGGTTGTCGTCGGGGCGGAGGACGAGCACCGTCGCGGTCGTGCCCATACCATCGCGTGAAATGTCCGATTGCGCCTGCCGGACGATCTCGTTTCCCGCTTCGAGGAACGCTTGCCGGAACCGACTCCGGGCCTCGTCCAGCCCGTCCTTCGCGTCCATGCCGCAAAGACGGACACCTATCATTTCGGACGCGATGGCGCTCGCCACCTCTCCGGCTGCATGCCCGCCCATGCCGTCGGCGACGACGAACACGCCGGACTCCGCGTCACAGAACACGGAATCTTCATTCGACTCGCGGACCCGGCCCACATCGCTTACGGCAGCACAGGACCAGACGAAGCGTCCCATTCTCTCCTCTTGCATGATCTTCGGGGGCAGCGGACGCGGCGTCTCCATCCGGCCCTCCGGTCCCGCCAGCTCCCGTCATGGTTCGAAACAACTTGCACGACGATCGTCCGGCCGCCACCCCTTGCGCATTCGATCCCGTTAGACGGTATGGCCGGCCCGCGTATTTTTCCGTCCCCCGAAAAGCATGGAGGGTCCTACGGCGGCACCGAAGCGGGTCCGAAGCGGTCGCTTTGAAGGCGCGGTCCTCAGCACGGAACGCGCCAGCATGGTGGACCTCTACCTGGAGGACGTCAGCCGGCATCCCCTGCTGACGGCGGAGGAAGAAGACCGCCTGGCCCGTCTGGCGCAGGCCGGGGATCCCCTCGCGCTGGAACAGTTGATCCGTGCCAACCTGAGGTTCGTCGTGTCCGTGGCGAAGCGATATCAGAACCGGGGACTCGCCTTCGGCGACCTGATTCAGGAAGGGAACATCGGACTCGTCACGGCCGCGAAGAAGTTCGACCCGGACCAGGGGGTCAAGTTCATTTCCTACGCGGTATGGTGGATCCGCCAGGCGATTCTGGCCTCCCTGGCCCGCCAGAGCCGTTCCGTTCGACTTCCGCTCAACCGCGCCACGGAGCTCTCCCGGGTGCTGCGGGTGTCGGAGGAATTGAAGCAGACCCTGGGACGGGACCCCAAGGCCCAGGAAATTGCACTGAAGGCGGAACTGAAGCCCGCCATCGTGGAGATGCTCCTCTCGCTGAACACCGCCGAGGTGAGACTCGATGCCCCGATCGGGGAGGCCGAGGACAGCAACCTGATCGAGCGGTTCCTTGTCGATGAAGACCGGGTGGACGTATCGGTGGAGCACCGGATTCTCGAGGAACGCATCGCCGTAGCGTTGGACGAGATCCGACCTCGGGATGCCAGGGTTCTGCGGCTCTACTATGGACTGCAGGGCGAGTCAGAGCACACTCTCGAGCAGATCGGCCAGATTCTGGGGGTGACCCGGGAGCGGGTCCGACAGCTTCGAGATCGGGCGCTGACGGAGATCCGGCGCGGCGAGACGGGTAGGGCGCTGGAGACGTTCGCCGTCGCCTGAGGACTGTCGAGAGCGCTCCGCCTAAGGCTCGAGAAGGCTCTCCGCCCGGCAGAGGGTCGCCTCCGTCCAGTCCAGTCCGCGCTCGTTCTCCGTTTCTCTGCTCGCCGCGAGCCTTCGCGTCCCCGATCCATCACGCAATTCCACGAAGTCGACTCGCCCGGACGGCCCGTTCACGGCATCGACGTAGGTGAAGACCTCTTTTCCCGTTCCACCTTCGTACCGCCGGAATTCGGACCAGACCGGATAATAGCCCCGCTGCGGGTCGAATCGCGCCAGAAAGAAGAGAGAGACGGCATCTCCGTCAGGGGCCGGGCCTTCGAGATCGTCGCCGATCAGGTAGGTGGCCGCGAAGGCCGGATTCGCATCGCCGGGCCAGGCGACGGCCTCGAGCACCGCCCGCTGGGCCAGGAACGGCCGACTCTCCCCTCGAGCGCGGAGAATCTGTTCCGCGAGTATGGGCCCGAATGTCCGCATCCGGTTGTCCGCTTCGAACGTGACGTATCGAGCGGGGTCGGTGGCCTGAGAATCAGGCTCGAACGCGAACGCCAGCCGGGGCGCCGGACTGCCCGGGGGAACCAGCGAGCGCCCGGTGGCGACAGGCATGCAGTCCTGACGCGGGGCAGTCATGCCGCCATCGAAGACAAGGCTGCCGATTCGCCGTCCCGACGCGTGCAACTCGAGCTCGCGGCCCTCGAAAATGAACCGTTCCGCGAATCGTGGTCGCCAGCTCTCATCCGGATCCTCGGGGAAAGCAATCGGGCGCAGTCCGTCGGCGTCGATCCCGGCAATCGGTACGGCCCGGGATGCGCCGGTGGATGGGTCGATCCGCACGGCGAAGAGCAGGTGCCCGTCAGGAAGCGGAGTCGGAGGCTTCGCGGCCTCCGTTCCCGCCACCGGCTCCGGCGGTGCCTCGGGAGCCGGATTCTCGAGTCGAAATTCGGCTCCGCCCCACTCCACTTCGCAGCCGGCGGTACCCAGCCATGGAACGAGAACCACGAGGAATCGCAGGGTTCGTCTCACGAACGCTAGATCGATCGCACTTGGGCTGTAGATTGTAGCTTCTCCGGGCCGAACGGATTCAGGGCAGCCGATGGCGGGAAGCTAGAACCGGAATCGGGACCGATCAACCTCGGGCCCGGGACTCCGGACCGGGGACGGCACGAACTCATGCAAACGGGGAAGGGCAAGTGGCCGAAGTCGGATTGTTTCACCACGAGGCATGCAGCCGGCACGATACCGGCTGGGGTCATCCCGAACACCAGGGCCGGTTGCGCGCCGTGGTCCAGAAGATGGCGCGTTCGCTGCCGGACCTGCATGGATCGGTCGAGCCGGTCGAAGGCACTCCTCTCGACACGGAGCTTCTGACTCGCGTACATACCGAAGACCACATTGAAACGGTCCGAAGCGCCGTGGACCGGGCCGTCGAAACGAACGGCATCGTGAGGCTCGAGGCCGATACCGTCGTTTCGTCAGGATCGTGGGACGCCGCCGTCGCCGGGGCCGGCTGCGCCGTCGACGCCGTGCGAGCCGTAATGGAGGATCGGTACCGCTCCGCCTTCTGCGCGGTGCGACCCCCGGGTCACCACGCCACTCCGGACCGGGTGATGGGATTCTGCCTGTTCAACGGAGTGGCCATCGCCGCCCGCACCGCGATCGAGGAACGACGGGCCGACCGGGTGCTGATCGTCGACTGGGACATTCACCATGGGAACGGCACGCAGGACACCTTCTACGAAGATGGTTCGGTCTACTACCTCTCGATGCACGCGAGTCCGCACTATCCGGGGACCGGCGCCGCGAGCGAGCGTGGTGAAGGTGCCGGCGAAGGCACGACGCTGAACCTGCCGCTCCCGATGGGACTCGAGGCGGAACGATACGTAGAGGCGATGGTCGGAGGTCTCGAAGAGGCAGCCCGTTTCGAGCCCCAGCTGGTGCTGATCTCCGCCGGATTCGACGCCGCGCTCGGCGATCCCCTCGGCGGCTTCACGCTGGAGCCGGATCACTATCGCACTCTGACGCTCGCCGTACACTCTCTGACATCCGGGACCGCAGAGGGTCGGATCGTCTCGGTTCTCGAGGGCGGCTACGACCCCCCTTCGCTGGGCATCAATGTCGACACGCACTTGCGTGCGCTGGTGGAAGCCGCGACCGGAACAGCTCCACCCCGGTACGCGGCCGTGCACTCCGACCAACCGGATCTTCCCGAGGAGGGAGAGCGATGAAGCTGACTTGGGAACGCCTGTCGCTGCAGGCCGCGGTCCCGTTCCGGATCAGCCGTTCAGTACAGGACCGGATCGAGCGTGTCTGGGCACGGATCGAATTCAATGGCGAGGAGGGCTGGGGAGAGGCGGACCCTTCCCCGTACTACGGCGAATCCGCGGAGACCGTGGAAGCCGCCTTGAGCCGGATGCGGCCGGTGCTCGCCGGGCTCCCCGACCCCGATCGCCTCGAATCGATCGAGGCGCGACTGCGCGAAGCGGTTCCCGGAAACGCCGCGGCCCATGCCGCGGCGTCGGCCGCCCTTCACGACCTGTTCGGGAAACGCGCGGGGCTTCCGATCTGGA
>JARRPS010000098.1:0-12320 GCA_037382625.1 Gemmatimonadota bacterium
GGTCCTGCAGGTCGTTTTCTTTCTGGCCCTGATGGCGCTTCCGACATCTCCGAATCACGACGGGGTGCGCCTGTTTCTTCCCGCATTCCCTTTCGTGGCGATTCTCGCGGGCCTCGCGCTCGGACGGCTCGATGCTGCGCTTCGCGCCCGGTTCGAAGGACGATTGGTGACTCTGGGCCTGCTGCTTCTGATGTCGGCGTACCTGCTCCCCGCCTTCCGCCAGGAACGGGAGATCGCTCCGTACTGGCTCTCCTACTACAACGAACTCATCGGTGGGATTCGAGGAGCAGCCACCCGAGGCATGGAAGTCACCTACTGGTACGATGCCCTCACGCCCGAATTCATCTCGGAGGTCGAGCGGGTCTTGCCCGCGGAAGCGACCGTGATGGCCTGGCCCACAGTAAAGTACTTCGAGGAGCAGAAGGCACTGGGACTGGTGCGCGAGGATCTGAGGTTCGTGAGCGAGACGAGCGCCTCCTACTTGCTGATGATGGCGCGTCAGGCGACGCTTCCACCTCCGTTGATGGCCGTGTACCGGACGGTCCAGCCGATCCTGGCCGTAGAAGTGGAAGGCGTCGAGTTGGTCGGTCTGTACGAGATGCGTGCTCCCGGGTCGGACGTCGAACCGCTTGGAGGGGATTGAGTTGAAGACTCTGGATGCCGTCGTTCCGATATACAACGAGTTCGAGATCCTCCCGGAGCTGCACAGGCGCCTCCGCGACGTCCTGGAAGGGTTGCCCAACGAGTGGCGCATCCTCTACGTGAACGACGGAAGCCGTGACGGATCGGATGCGCTGCTGGATGCGTACGCTGACGAGGACCCGCGGGTAGGCGTCGTGCATCTCGCCAGGAACTTCGGCCAGCAGGCTGCGATCGCCGCCGGCCTCGCCGAAACCGATGCCGATGCCGTGGTTCTGCTCGATGGAGACCTGCAGGATCCGCCGGAGGTGATCCCCGAACTCGTGGAGAGGTGGAAGGAGGGTCACGATGTCGTGTACGCCATCAAGCGGAAGCGGAAGGAGGCACTTCCGAAACGGGCGCTCTTCTCGCTCTTCTACCTGATTCTCGGGAAGCTGAGCGACCTCGAAATACCCGCGAACGCGGGCAATTTCTCGTTGATGGATCGGCGCGTGGTCGAAGCCATAAACTCGATGCCGGAGCACAACCGGTACGTAAGTGGACTTCGCGCCTACGTGGGGGGCAGTCAGACGGGCGTCGAGTTCGAGCGGGAAGCTCGTTACGCCGGCGAGCCTCGACAGTCCCCGCTGAAGCTGTTCCGCATGGCGGTGGACGCGTTCGTCTCCTATTCCGAGGTCCCCCTCCGCCTCGCGACGGTCATGGGGTTTGTCGTCTCGGGCATCGCTTTTCTGGTTCTTCTCAACGTGCTCTGGCAGAAGCTGGTCAGTGGCGAAGCGATTCTCGGGTGGGCCTCCGTAATGACCTCGGTTCTCTTCATCGGCGGCATCCAGTTGATCTCGATCGGGGTGATCGGCGAGTACATCGGGCGGATCTATACGGAAACCAAGCATCGCCCGAACTGGATCGTGAATCGCTCCCGCAACCTGGGCGCCACGCCACCGCCCCGCCGAGCCGATCCGGCGGTGGAAGGGAGAGGAGACTACCCGTCCGGTTGACCGGCCGATGAGCGTGAGACCGCATGCAGCAGTTCGGGGGAGAGAAGAGGGTTCTTCCCGTGAACTGGAGGACCGGAATGGGGCGTGCCGGAATGACTCTCATCGAGCTGTTGATCGTGTTGCTGATCCTGTCGACTCTCTCCGCGATCGGCTGGAAGAGCCTTCGCAGACAACGGGATGCGGTGGCCCTGCAGGAAGCAGCGAACGCGGTAACGAGAACTCTGAATCTCGGCCGCGCCGTTGCGATCTCCCGCCGGGAGACGATCCGGCTCCAGGCCCGGACGGGCGAAATCCTCCTTCTTTCGAGTGACGGGGCAACGGTCGCACGCCTCCGGATCGGTCCCGGAACCGAGTTGCCCGTCGACTCGGTTCGGGCCCGCCCCGCTACGATCCGCTTCAACTCGCGAGGGCACGCTGGGGCGGGGAGCATCTACCTGTGGCGCCGCGGAACGACCGTCCGTCTGGTCTGCAACTTTCTGGGGCGCGTGCGGCGCGAGGTCTTTTCCGGGCCTTGATGCTAGATTCGTCGATTCGCAGGACCATCCGGCCACCGCGCAAGGGATTCGGCGTTCTGCATGCCGGGAATGACCGCCGATGCCGACTCGGATCCCGAACCCGTTCGCGCAACGGTGAGTCCGTGGTCAGCCCGGATCAGAGGGGCTCCATGCTCGTGGAGCTGCTTATCTCTTTGTCGATACTCGGGATAGCCGTGATCGGAGTCGTAGCGGGAAGCCGAGCGGCCCGCATGCAGGCCGAGCTGGCGTCACGGCGTGCGGCGGAGGCCCTTGCGGCACAGCAGGTGCTTGAATGGAACCGGGTATGGGTCCCGGGAGACTCGCCGACGTTCGATACGGTGAGAATCGGGATCCACGCCGTGGAGGTACGAACGGAAGTCGTCGATTCGCTTCCGGGGCTCGTATGGTTGCGAGTCCGGGCCGACGCCGGTGCCGGGAGGTTTCCTTGGGGGTTGGAGTCCGCCCGTCGGATTCCGTAGGTACCGTTGCGCCGGTCCGGAGAACGGGCTTTCTTGGACGGGATTCGCCAACGTAGGTTACACGTCAGCGCCCCGAGGCCCGATGTCCGCCGGCCGATTGACTCAGTCTGGGAGGCTGTCTAGTATGTGGCCCACCTGCCACAGAGGACTCAAGTTCAACCGTTCGCGCGGCTTGCCTACATGACGCCTTTCGGGTTCGGCCGTAAGAAGCGATCCGTCGGTCTCGACATCGGCAGCGGATTCGTGAAGGTCGCCGTGGTCGATCACTCGGGATCCGCTCCCCTCGTCGAACGACTGATCGTGCATCCTCTGGGAGCCGATGCGAT
The DNA here is from genome assembly GCA_037382625.1 of Gemmatimonadota bacterium. GTDB lineage: Bacteria > Gemmatimonadota > Gemmatimonadetes > Palauibacterales > Palauibacteraceae > Carthagonibacter. The sequence goes on from JARRPS010000098.1 coordinate 2,955, forward strand.
CGTCGAGGGCGAAGTGATGGACCCCGGCCTCGTTGCCCAGACCGTAGACGCGATTTTCGACGAGGAGCACCTCACCCAGCGTGACGTGGTGGTGAGCGTGGGTGGCCGGGACGTGATCATCAAGCCGATCCAGATGGACCGGATGCGCAAGTCGGACGCGAAAGAGGTGATCCGGTGGGAAGCGGAGCAGCACGTTCCCTTCGACATGGACGATGTGCAGCTTGACTTCGAAGTGACCGATCCGGAGGGAGAAGGCCTCCAGATGGGAGTTCTTCTCGTCGCCGCCAAGCGCGAGCTGGTCGAGAACAAGGTCGCGCTCCTGGAGGAAGCCAACCTCAATCCGCGGATCATCGACGTCGATGCCTTCGCCCTGCACAATGCGCTGGAGCTCAACTACCCGGAAGCGATGCGCGGACTTTCGAGCCTCGTCAGCATCGGCCACGAGACGACGACCGTTAACATTCTCGAGGATGGTGTTCCGGTTCTCACACGGGACCTGAGCTTCGGCACGCGCCGCCTATCCCTCGATCTTCAGCGCGAGCGAGGCATGCTCGCCGATGAAGCCGAGAGCGTACTGCGCGGCGAGGGTGCCGACGAACGGCTGCGGTCGTTTCTACACGAGCGGGCGCAGGAGGTCGGGCGGGGCATCGAGCGGGCGACGGCCTTTCTCGAAACGCAGGAAGTCGGCGCAAGCCTGGGCCGACTCTACCTGTGCGGTGGCGGCGTCCACGTGCCGGGAATCGCAGAGGCCCTCGCTGAACGCCTCGAGATCGAAACCACGGTCGCCAATCCGATCGAACGGCTGGGCGCTAAGCCGGGCGCGCTGGACCTGGACGCCGCGCGCGCGATCGCGCCCATGATGATGTTGTCGGTCGGACTCGCGTTGCGGAGAGGGAGCCGACCCGGCAGGAGACGTCGGCCCGGGCCGTCCGCTCCCGCGTGGATCGGGAAGGGCCGGGGAAGCTCAGGTGGAAGGGACCCCTGGACGGTGGCGGCGATCACGGCGTTCGTGCTCTCCGTGCTGGCGATCGGCGCCATGTGGTTCACCCAGAGATCGAATGCCGCCGACCTCGAGCTCCGCCTCGAGGAGGCTCGCGAGGACTCGACGCGCCTCGCCGACCTGCGCGTGCTCAGTGACAGCCTGATCGACAGGGAACGCCGGATTCAGGAGCGACTCGAGCTCGTGAAGGGACTCGATGAGGGGCGTTTCGTCTGGCCGCACCTGCTCGACGAGGTAAGTCGGGCGCTGCCCGAGTACACCTGGCTCACGGCGGTGCGCGTGGAGACGCCGCTTCCCGAGCTCGCCGTTCAGCTCGACGGGATCGCGGCGAACCCGCTTGCGGTCACCCGATTCGTGCGCAATCTGCAGTCGTCCGATTACGTGAAGCAGGTGCGTATCATGGGGAGTCAGCGGGCGGAGGTCGAGAACGTGGCGGCCCAGGCGTTCAAACTGCTCGTTTCGTACGAGGACTCGAAGGGCTCGCCCCTCGGTCCGGCGGCCTCGGAGGGGAACTGACCATGGGGTTGATGCCTCAGGATCAGCGTCATCAGAGCATGCTGCTGATCGTCATTCTCTGCGTGGCGGCTGCCGCGCTTTATTACGTCTACGTCTTCCGTTCGAACACGGACGAGATGGTTGAACAGGCCGATCGTGTCGAGACGCTCGAGTTGCAGAACGAGCTTGCGGAGGCCCGGATCGGAGACCTGCAGCGACTCCGCGACCGACTTTCGGCGGCCGAAGGGCAACTCGCGACCTTGCAGCGGCTGGTGCCCTCGGGGGCAGAGGTTCCGGCGATCTACGAGGCGATTGCGACCCAGACCCAGGCCCTGAACCTGGAGCTGATCAACGTCGAGCCCCTGCCTCCGGTGGCGGCGGACAGCGCGGGTACGTTGCTTCGGCAGGAATGGCAGATGGAGATCGAGGGCGAGTATCACGCGGTCGGGACCTTCCTGACCCGGGTGGCTTCTTTCGATCGGATCGTCCGGCCGAGAGTGACGCAGATCATACCGGCGGAAACGACGCCATCGGGACGGCAGCGTGTGCGCGTGAGCTTCCAGCTCGAGACGTTCGTGGTCGGCCATCCGGAGTCCCGGCCACTCGAGGGGCAGGAAAGCTGAGATGCGAAGAGCGATGACGGCGGCAGTCCCGGTCCTGGTTCTCGCCCTGAGCCCGGCCACGGCCGGAGCCGGATCACTGGACCGGGAGACCTTCTACTATCCCGGCGGACAGCGGAGGGACCCGTTCGAGCCTCTCTCGGCCGGGGATGAGCTGGGACCGAGGTTCGAGGACCTGAACTTGAGCGGAATCGTGTACAGCCCGACGACCGGCAGCATTGCCGTGCTCACCGATCGTGCCACGGGCAAGCGCTACCGGGTCTGGGAAGGCGATCTGATCGGCGGAGCGAAGCTGGTGAGAGTCCGTGCCTCCGAGGTCGACTTCGTCGTATCGGCATTCGGCGTCAGCAGACAGGAAACGCTGCGCCTCAAGAGCCAGGACAAGGAGCAGGGCGGATGATCCTCAAAACGATTCTCTTGTCCATGCTGCTCGCGATCGCGGGCGGTGGCCCCGGCGCGATCCAGGAGGTGCGGATCACGCCGGTTGGAACGGAGACAGAAATCGTCGTCGTGACATCCGGCGAAGTCAGTTTCCGGGACTTCGCGCTGGCGGAGCCGCCCCGGCTGATCCTGGACCTCACGGGAGCCTCCGCGGGACTGCCGAGCGACAGCTACGAGGCGATCGGCAGGGGGGGTGTGGAGCGCCTTCGAAGCAGCTGGTTCCGGCCTGGCGTCCTGCGACTCGTTTTCGACCTGGAGAGCGTTCCTTCCTACGAAGTGGAGGCGGAGCCGGGCAGACTGCGCATCACCTTCCCCAATCCCGAGGGCGACTTCCCTCTCTGGTCGACGCGCGACGTGGACCGGGAGAGTGTGGCCCGAACCGAAGCAGGCAGGGTCCCCGCTGCCGAGCCGCTTCGTGTGCCGGACGAACCTTCGCGGATCACGGTGGCCTTCGACAGCGCCAGTATGCTCGACGTACTGGCGGGCTTTTCCGAATATGCGGGAGTCTCGATCGTACCGAGTGCCGCGGCGGCTGAAATCACCGTGCGCGGCGTGGACATCCGCAACCAGCGCTGGGATGTGGCGCTGGACGCGATTCTGGCGGCACAGGGACTGGGCTGGCGATTGCAGTCCGAGGGCATCCTCATCGTCGACGCGCTGGAAGGACTGCGCACCCGTGATACGCTTCAGACCGAAACCCGCGTGTTCCGGATCAACTACGCCGGGGCGGATTCGGTCGCAAAGACTCTCGAGCAGCTCGCCACGCCGAACCGAGGTCAGGTCGTAAGCTACCAGGGCGCCAATTCCGTGATCGTGACCGATGTGCCCTCGGTCGTGGCACGGATGGACACTCTCGTCCGCAGTCTGGATCGCCAGACGCCGCAGGTGTCGATCGATGCGAAGATCATTTTCGTCGATCGAACCGACGTGCAGGAGCTCGGAATCGTTTACGACCTGAAGGATGTGAACGGAGACACCTACGGGAACTCGATCAACGACGTGATCGCGGTCCCCGACCCGTTCAATCCCGGCGAACTGACGAACGAAACCCTGGTCGATCTGGCGGGAAACTCGATCGCGGCGCTGGCCAACGCGAACGATCGGGTGCTCAGTCCCTCGCTCCAGATTCTCGCCTCCACCGCGTTCGGGAATTTCTCTCTGTCGGCGTTCATCGAGGCGCTCGAACAGCATCAGCTGTCCGACGTGCAGGCCGCTCCCTCGATTCAGGTCGTCGACAACCACCGCGCCCGGATCCAGGTCGGCGAGAAGACGCCGGTTCGCGTGCTCGACACGGGGACCGGGAACGTACAGGCGCAGGCCACGGTTCAGTACGAGGACACGGGGATCATCCTCGAGGTGACGCCCCACATCACGAACAACCTGCAGATCCTTCTGGACGTGTCGGCTGAGAGATCCGGTATCCAGACGGATATCCCGGACGTCGGGTACACGTTCAAGAAGCAGATCGGCCAGACCCGGCTGCTGCTGGATGACGGCGAGACGATGGTGATCGGCGGGCTCACGTTGAGCGAGGTGGAGCGCTCGGAGACCGGTATCCCCCTCCTCATGGACATCCCGGTGATCGGCGCACTGTTCCGTACGACGAAGACCCGTGAGACGAAGCAGGATCTGATCATCCTCGTCACCCCGCACATCGTGGAGTAACGTCGAGAGGCGAGGTCCCGCCCATCGACCCGTGGGGTCCGGCTTCGGCCGGGCCCCGCTTTGTTTCGGACTGCCGACCGAGTAGGCTATCCGGTCGATTACAACCGACCGGGAGAAACATGCACAGACATTTTCGCTTTACCACCGCCGGTGAGTCGCACGGCGAGGGGATGTATGTCATCGTCGAGGGAGTGCCCGCGGGACTCGCTCTCGCGCCCGAAGATGTGGCTCGGGATCTCGCCCGCCGACAGCTGGGTTACGGCAGGGGCGGTCGTATGAAGATCGAGCGGGATGCCGGGCGCATCGTCGCAGGCGTGCGCCTGGGCGAGACGATCGGCTCACCCGTAGCGATCGCGATTCCGAATCGGGATCACGCGAACTGGCAAGTCGCAATGTCGGTGGAACCCCGGCCCGATGAAGACGATGATGAGCTTCGTCGTGTGCTGCTTCCGCGGCCCGGACACGCCGACCTCGTCGGTCTGCTCAAGTACGGTCGAAGGGACGCCAGAGACATCCTGGAACGGGCGAGCGCCCGTGAGACCTCGGCCCGTGTGGCAGCGGGGGCGATCGCAAGGAGACTCCTGGGGGAATTCGACATCGAAATCGGCAGCCACGTCGTGGCGATCGGCTCCGCCCGCGCCGATGTTCGAGGAGAAGAGATTTCCGACCTGAACAGGAGCTCCGATCCCTCCGACGTTCGTTGTATCGATGAGGAGGCTTCCGATCGCATGCGTGCAGCGATCGCCGAAGCGGCTTCGGCCGGGGACACTCTCGGCGGCGTGTTCGAGGTGGTGGCCCGTGGGGTGCCGGTGGGACTCGGGAGTCACGTGTCCTGGGATCGGCGGCTGGACGCGCGAATCGGCGCCGCCATGCTCTCGATCCAGGCGATGAAGGGAGTGGAGATCGGTCTCGGGTTCGAGGCCGCCGGACTGCCGGGCTCCCTCGTCCACGACGAAATCTCGGTCGATCCAGCTCAGCGACGCGCCGGTGGGTTTCGACGCCATCGGAACAGTGCCGGAGGGCTCGAAGGAGGAATGACGACCGGCGAGCCTCTCGTGGTGCGGGTCGCGATGAAGCCTCTCAGCTCCCTGACCCGTCCCCTGTCCAGTGTGGATCTCGCAACCGGGAAGACGGCGGAAGCGGTCCGCGAGCGCAGCGATGTCTGTGCGGTCCCCGCAGCCGCGGTGGTGGGTGAGGCAATGCTGGCGATCGTCCTCGCCGATGCCCTGCTCGAGAAATTCGGCAGCGACTCGATGGAAGAGCTGCGGACCAACTTCGAGGCCGGACTGGAACGGATGAAGACGGCCACCCCGTTCCGCTCGCCGTGAGCTCCCGCGGGTCTTTCGACCGGGGGGTCCAATGACGTCGTTGTCCGTGCCGATCGTCCTTGTCGGCCTGTCAGGGTCCGGAAAGAGCACGGTAGGCCGGTTGCTGGCGGAGCGCTGGTCCGTGCCGTTCGTCGATCTGGACCTCGAGATCGAGCGCTCCGCCGGCCTGTCGATTCCCGAGATTTTCGACCGTGAGGGCGAGTCCGGTTTTCGGTTGCGCGAGGCGGCCGTGACCCGGGAGCTGGCGCTGGCGGGGCCTGCAGTTGTGGCGGCAGGAGGAGGGTGGATGGCCCGCCCGGAGCTTCGGGATGCCTGGCCCACGGCCATGCGCGTATGGCTGCGTGTGTCCCCCGGGGAGGCGGTGAAGCGGCTCGGAGAACGGCCCGGTTCGCGACCGCTCCTCGCGAACGATTCTCCGGAAGCGGTGTTGGAGGAGCTTCTGACGCAAAGGTTGCCCGCCTACCGTCTTGCCGATTATACGGTAGACTCTTCGGATCGCAGCCCGTCGGCCGTCGCGGAGGCGGTGGCGGCCCTCATCGAGAGGACCGGAGCCGGACGCGGGCCGGATCTGACGTCGAGTGAATCGAAAGCGGAGTCCTAGATACAGATGGCAAGTGGAAAGACCAGACACCTCGTAATCGTCGAGTCGCCGCGGAAGGCGGAAACACTCAGCCGGGTGCTGGGCAAGGACTACGACGTGGAAGCGACAGTGGGCCATGTCGTGGACCTGCCCAAGAAGGGGCTGGCCGTGGACGTGGATAACGGATTCGAGCCCGAATACGTCACGGTACGGGGAAAAGCGAAAATGATCAGCGACCTCAAGAGGCGGGCAAAGAACGCCGATGAGATCCTGATCGCGACGGATCCCGACCGGGAGGGCGAGGCGATCGGCTTCCACATCGCCGAGAAGCTCGGATACCGTGAAGATGACGGAGACCGGTTTCACAGGGTGCGGTTCAACGAGTTCACGAAGGAAGCCGTTCTGAAGGCGATCGCGAAGTCGGGGGAGATCGATCTGAGGCAGGTGGACGCCCAGCAGGCCCGACGCATCCTCGACCGTCTGGTCGGATATGGCCTTTCCCCCCTGCTCTGGAAAAAGATCTCTCCGGTGGACCCGGTGAGCCGCCGTCCGCTATCGGCCGGTCGAGTCCAATCCGTTGCCGTCCGGCTGCTGGTCGAACGCGAGCGGGAGAGACGGCGGTTCCGGGCGAGCTCCTGGTGGGACATACTGGCGACGCTCGCCGCCGACGGGACCGAGTTTCGTGCCCGCCTGGCGCGCGTCGAGGGGAAGCGCGTCGTCTCGGGAGGCGATTTCGATTCCACGACCGGTCTGCTGAAGAAGGGATCGAGAGCGGTCGTGCTCGAGGAAGAGCAGGCACGGCGGCTCGCGAAGGAACTCGAAACCGAGGAGTTCGTCGTCACCGGCGTGACGTCGAAGGAATTTCCCCTCAAACCCTCTGCGCCATTCCGCACGTCGACGCTGCAGCAGGAGGCGAGCCGCAAGCTGAACCTCTCGCCCCGTGACACGATGAGCGTGGCGCAGCGTCTCTATGAAGCCGGACACATCACCTACATGCGAACCGACTCGGTCCGGCTCTCTTCTGAGGCGATCGGCGCCGCACGGAACCGAATCGAGGAGAGATACGGTGCGGAATATCTCAGCCCGGGGCCCAGGAACTACGGGAAGCAGGCGAAGGGCGCTCAGGAGGCTCATGAGGCGATTCGTCCCGCGGGCAACCGGATGCGAACGGCCACGGAGCTCGAACTGAGCGGCAGAGAGGCGTCGCTCTACGATCTGATCTGGAAGAGAACGATGGCGACCCAGATGGCCGAAGCGAAGCGCCGATCGGTGAAGGCCACGATTCATGCCGGCGCAGCCGAATTCGAGGCCACGGGAACGACCACCGTGTTTCCGGGATTTCTTCGCGTGATGGCCGAAGGGAAGGGCGATCCCGCGGCAGCGTTGGGTGAGGGCGACAAGCTTCTGCCGCCTCTGGAACAGGACCAGGTCGTCGAGAGCGTCGAACTGGAGGCACAGGGGCACAGCACGCGTCCGCCGGCTCGCTTCGATGAGAGCAGTCTGATCGAAGCCCTGGAAGATGCGGGCGTGGGCCGCCCCAGCACCTACGCCTCCACCGTCGGCACGATCCAGGAGAGGGGGTACGCAGACCGGGACGGGAAACAGCTGGTTCCGACGTACCTCGCCTTCGCTGTGACCCGGCTCCTGGAGGAGCACTTCTCGGACCTCGTAGATCCGGGGTTCACCTCGGATATGGAGACCGACCTCGATCGCATTGCGGATGGCGAGCTTCAGTGGCAGGAATTCCTCGAGCATTTCTACCGAGGTCCGGACGGTTTCGAAACACGACTGGAGGAGCGCGAGGAGAGCATCGATCCTCGGACGGCCTCCACGCTATCGGAATTCGAGGATATCCGCCCGACGGTGCGCATCGGAAGGTATGGTCCGTACCTCGAGCTGCATCAGGACGACGAACCGATCCGGGTCACTCTTCCGGAGGGCCTGGCCCCGTCGGACCTGACCGCCGAGAAGGCGGAAGAGCTGATCGAGGCGAAGGAAAAGGCGGACCAGCCGCTCGGCGAGGATCCCGAGACCGGCCTCCCGGTGCGACTACTGATCGGGCGCTACGGCCCTTTCGTCCAGCTGGGCGAGCAGGAAGAGGGCGGGGAGAAGCCGAAGCGCGCCTCGCTTCCAAAGGGAATGTCGCCTGAGGAGGTGGACCTCGATACGGCCCTGGGCCTTCTGTCGCTTCCACGCGTGCTCGGAGCGCACCCGGACGGCGGTGAGGTGCTGGCCGGGATCGGGCGCTACGGTCCGTTCGTCGTCCACGAGGGCGACTACCGGTCACTGCAGAAAGATGACGCCGTCCTCACCGTGACACTCGATCGAGCCCTGGAGCTTCTCGCCGAACCGAAGAAGGGCCGACGTCGTTCGGCGCCGAAGGTGCTCAGAGAGCTCGGAGAGCACCCGGACGACGGTGAGCCGGTGCGAATCCTCGACGGGCGCTACGGCCCTTACGTCAAGCACGGAAAGACGAACGCATCGCTCCCGAAAGACCTTGCTCCCGAGAGCGTGGATATGGAGAGAGCCATGGAGCTGATCGCCGCGCGCGAGGCCCGTGGGCCGGCGAAGGGAAAGCGCTCCGGGCGAAGCGGCCGGAAGAAGAAGGGATGAGCGCACGCCGGGTCCCGATCGTCGGGGGCGGCCTTGCGGGCTCGGAGGCGGCATGGCAGCTGGCCGAGCTCGGGCACGATGTGGACCTCTTCGAGATGCGGCCGGGGCGGCAGACCCCGGCCCACTCCGGCGGCGGGCTCGCCGAGGTCGTCTGCACCAATTCGTTCAAGTCCGAGGCGCTCGACACGCCGCATGGTCTCCTGAAGGCGGAGATGCGGGTCCTCGGCTCGTGCCTCCTTCAGGTGGCCGACGAGGCGAGGGTACCGGCGGGAGCCGCCCTCGCCGTCGACCGGGGGCGTTTCTCCTCGGAAGTGACGCGACGGATCGAGTCCCACCCACGCATCCGGGTCCGGCGAGAGGAGCTGAAGGACCTGCCGTCGGCTCCCGCGATCGTCGCCACAGGTCCGCTCACCTCTGACGCGCTCTCGACCAGCATTCGCTCCCGCCTCGGGGAACGTCACCTTGCTTTCTTCGACGCGATCGCGCCCATCGTGTCGCGCGACTCGCTCCGAGACGAGGTCGTTTATCGCGCCTCTCGATACGGCAAGGGAGGGGCCGACTACCTGAACTGTCCGATGACCGCGGCAGAATACGAGGCGTTCATCGATGCCCTGCTGGAGGCAG
>JARRPS010000099.1:0-10927 GCA_037382625.1 Gemmatimonadota bacterium
CGAGGCGGAGCGCTCCGCCTTTCACGGACGTCCGTGGTCCCTGAATGTCGCGCTTCCACCACTGGGGGCCGTATTCCTGCTCTCGGCCGAGGATTCGGATTCGTGAAGGGAACGCGGGTCGCCGGCCTCAGGCATCGGGGGTGGGTCGGCCAGCGAGAACCCGATTCGTGGCGTCGAGAACGGCCGCCGCGGCGCCGTGGACGAGGGTCTCCCGGACCGGCACCGCGCCGACGAATCGGCGCAGCGCGTCCCCTTCCTGCTCCCGAAGGACCACCAGAATGACGTCGGCATCGAAGGCGTGAATGCGCTTGACCCCCAGAAGCCGGAAACGGGTCTTTCCGAGCCCGGCGTGGATCGCCGAGAGAGTCGCCTCCGCGGCAAGTCGCAGTTCCACGGTCTCGGTCCCGACACCATCGGCTTCCCCTCGCTCGGTACGATCGGCGATCTCGAGCTCGACGACTACGTGAGCATGGGAGCCGCGGTCGCGCTCGACCTCCACGCCGGACAGCCTCACTCTTACATCCATGGCTTCGCCTGGAGCATCTGCGGGGTCCGCTCCCTCAATCGGTCCTGTAGGTCGGGACTTCGTCAAGGACCCGTCTCCCTTCGACAGTGAATGGTTCGTATCCGCTACAGAGTGCGGGCTCGAAGCGGTCGAGGAAAGGGGAGAGCCGGCGCACCGCAAGTCGCGAGTCTGGCGCCACCGGGAAAGCCGGCCGCAGATTCCGAGCATGGTGGAAGAGCAGGAAGGACGGTCGTTCTCGTTCTATCATGCGGAACTGGTCGATCGAGACCCTGGGGAGATCATCCTTCTCGATGAGGAAGAGTCGCGCCATCTCCGGTCCCTGAGGTTGGATGCGGGCGAGAAGGTCATTCTGACCGATGGCCGGGGGCGCATGGTCGACGCGAGTCTGGAGGGTTCGCGGGGTCGAAGACGGGAGGTGCGCATCCGGGAGCCCCGAAGGGCACCCGACGCCCTCGACATGGAACTCGCGGTGGCGGTCGGAAACCGAACGCGGATGCTGTGGCTGATCGAGAAGGCTACAGAGTTCGGTGTCACGGTGATCTCGCTGTTGGAGACGGAAAGGTCGCGTTCGGTCTCGGACGCCGGCCGTTCGGCTGGTTTTCGCGCGAAAGCGGAACGAAGGGCGCTGGCGGCGATGAAGCAGAGCGGCGGCGCGCGGGTTCCCGAAATCCGGGCGCCGGTGGAGTTGTCCGGCTACCTCGCCGGACTCGCGGACCGGGAGATCGGCACCGGAGTGCTCCTCGTTCCGGGAGGGGCGCCTCTCGCCGAACGTCTCGCCACGGCTCGCGACCCCATCATCGTGCTGGTGGGGCCGGAGGGAGGGTTCACCGGGTCGGAGATCCGGGGCTGCAACGAGGCAGGATTCCTCGCCTCCGGACTCGGCCCGACCGTCCTGCGATTCGAAACGGCGGCGCTGGCTGCCGTCGCGGTAGTGGCACAACGAGCGGCATCCCGTAACGAGGAAGGGAAGGACAGATGAGCACCGACTGCCTGTTCTGTCGGATCGCCGCAGGCGAGATCCCGGCCGACGTCGTAGCAGAGGGCGAACACTGGTTGGCTTTCCGGGACATTCAGCCGCAAGCGCCCGTACATCTTCTCGTCATCCCGCGCGAACATGTCGACAACGCGGCGGATCTCGGCTCGAATCCCGAGCTCGGCGGCGAGCTTCTTCATGCCGTCGCCGAAGTGGCGCGTCAGGAGGGCCTGAACGACGAGGGGTTCCGGGTGGTCACGAACGTCGGCGAGCGTGCGGGGCAAAGCGTGATGCACCTGCATTTCCATCTGCTCGGTGGGCGACGCATGCACTGGCCGCCAGGTTGATCCGCCCATCATGCGAGATCCCGCGGCCTCCCGAGATCCTTTGCGTCCGTTCGATTCGCTGACGCGTCTCGATTGGCTCGAAGTTCTCGAGCGGGTCGCGCGGAACGCGACATCGGAGCTCGGAGCCGGGCATGTGCGCGCGTTGAGGCCAGCCACCGGGCTCGCCGAGGCGGAGCGAAGGCTCGAGCTGGCGGACCAGATGGTCGGTCTGCTTCTGAAGCTGGACTGGTCGCCCCCGGTGATTCCGGATGTCCGGGCTGCGGTTCGGCGGCTGGAAATCGACGGGGCCGTCCTCGACGCTGCAGAACTCGCCGGGCTGGGCGCTCTGCTCGGAGCCTCCCGCAGCGCCCGATCCCAACTGCGCAGGTTTCCCGAGGAGCTTCCGGCCCTCACCGACCTGGGCGGGCGGCTCGTCAACGAGCCCGCTGTCCAGGCCCGGATCGCGTCGGCCCTCGACGAGAGCGGTGCCGTTCGCGACTCGGCGTCTCCGGATCTTCGAAAGATCCGGCGCGGACTCCGATCGGGCCGATCCCGGCTGGTCTCGAGGCTCGAGAACTATGCGAGAAGCCTGCCGGACCGGATCCGGCTGACCGATGCTTCGGTCACGATCCGCGCCGGCCGATACTGCATTCCGATTCGACGGGAGGGGCGATCCGAGGTCGGCGGTATCATTCACGATGAGTCGGCGACCCATCAGACGGTTTTCGTCGAGCCGCCGATCGCCATCGAGCCGATGAACCGACTCGCGGAGCTCGAGAGGGAAGAGGGCCGTGAGATCGCGCGGATCCTGGCCGCCCTGACGAACGCGTTGCGTCCGCAAGCGGCGGCGCTCGCGTCGTCGCTGGATGCTCTGGCCGAGGCGGATTCCCTGTACGCCAGAGCCCGCTGGGCGCTGAGTCACGGCGGGACGCGTCCCCACTTCCTCGGGGAAGCAGAGTCGGAGCCGTCCGAGCTCGCACTTCGTCTCGTGGCTGCCCACCATCCCCTGCTCGTCGAGGGTCCGGAGCCATCCGTTCCCTTCGACCTCGATCTCTTCGAGGGCGAGAGGGTTCTGCTGATCAGCGGGCCGAACGCCGGAGGCAAGACGGTCCTTCTCAAGACGATCGGTCTGACCTGTCTGCTGGCCCAGGCCGGAGTGCTGCCTCCCGTGGGCCCGGGGACCCGGCTTCCCTCGTTCGGCCGATTGTTCGCCGTGATCGGAGATGAGCAGTCGATCTCGGCATCGCTTTCGACTTTCAGCGCTCAGGTAAGTGGCGTGCGACGGACTCTGGAGAGCGCCGACGTGGACACGCTCGTGCTTCTCGACGAGATCGGCTCCAGCACCGACCCGACGGAGGGGGCGGCGCTGGCGTCTGCCGTCCTGAGCCGCCTGGCCGGCCAGGCGGGACTCACCGTGGCCACGACGCACCTTGGCGCGCTGAAGGCACTGGCCACAGAGGACGACCGTATCGTGAACGCTTCGCTGCAATTCGACACTCGGCTTCTGCGGCCGACCTTCCGCCTGGTGCGCGATCGACCGGGGCGCAGCTACGCGATCGAGATCGCGACCCGGCTCGGACTGCCCGACGATGTGATCCGGGAGGCGCAGTCGAGGATCGGAGCCGAGGACCGCGGGATCGAAGCGCTCCTGGCGGAGCTGGAGAAGCGGGAGGCCGAGCTGACCTCGCTGACGTCCGAGGCGCACGTCGAGGCCCGAAAGCTCAAGGAGAGGGAAGCACGTCTGTCGGAGGCGGAAGTGCGGGCTCGAGAGACCGAGCGAAGACGGGAACGCGAAGGGCGGGCGAAAGCCGAAGAGTACCTCCGAGAGGCCCGGCGTGAGGTGGCCGAAGAGATTCGTCGATTGAGAGCCGAGTTTCGTCGCTCCGCCGGCAACGCGCAGCCCGGCATCGCCGAGGAGGGGGCCTCCCGGGCCCGGTCCCGCGTGGAGGACTTGTTCCGGGAAGCGAAGAGCCGGGGAGGTAAGAGCACAGGTAGCGGACCGACCGGGCTCGACCCGGTATCCGCGGGGCATCTTCGAACGGGCGATCGCGCACGATCGCGTTCTCTGGGCGTCGAAGCCGTCGTAGCCGAGTTGCGCGGTGAACGAGTGATTCTCGACGCCGACGGCGTCCGACTGGATCTGCCGCTGGCCGACATCGAGCCCGCGAGCCGCACCGGCGCCGCGGGCGGGCCGGATTCGGAAAGGCGAAGCGAGTCGCGGCGCCGTTCGGCCGCCAACCCCGGTCTTCCCGAGGTGTACGTCCGTCCGGAGGTCGATCTGAGGGGCCTGCGGGTGGATGAGGTCGAGCAGGCCCTGCTTCCGGCCGTGGATGCGGCCCATGTCGTCGATCTTCCCTCTCTGAGAATCATCCACGGGAAGGGTACCTTCGCCCTCCGCCAGGAGGTCGAACGACTGTTGACCGGGGACCGGAGGATCGAACAGCTGCGGCCGGGAGGTTTCGAGGAGGGGGGACTCGGAGTTACCGTAGTCGAGTTCCGGCGGGGTGGAGATTGAAGCAAGGCGGTAGATGGTAAGCGACGCACTGGTCGAGGAGATTCGAGAACGAGCGGAGATCGTCGAGCTCCTCGGCGAATACATGCCTCTCAAGCGCTCCGGAAGAACGTGGCGCGGGCCCTGTCCCCTCCATGGGGGCGAGGGCCCGAATTTCTCGGTGGATCCTGCGCGGAACCTGTTCAAGTGTTTCGTGTGTGGCGAAGGCGGCGACGTCTTCGCCTTTTTTATGAAGCATCTCGGGCTGGACTTTCCCTCGGCCGTCCGGCATGTGGCGGCCCGGGTCGGTGTCGAGGTCCCCGAGGACCGGGAGGTCCGTGAGGACCCGTTCGGACCGCTGCGCGAGGTCGTCGCCTTCGCGGAGGAGTGGTTCCGGGACCGGCTCCGAGAGGAAAGGGAAGGCGAACGGGCCCGAACCTATCTGAAGGGCCGCGGCTTCAGCGAGGAAGAGATCGAGCGATTCGGTCTCGGCTGGGCCCCCGATCAATGGCGCGGACTCAGAGAAGCGGCTTCCGGTCGCGGCATCGATGATGACCGGTTGCTGGAGTCCGGTCTCCTTGCCACCAGCGAGCGCGCGGAGGAGCCGTACGACCGGTTCCGAGGGCGGCTGATTTTCCCGATTCACGATCTGCGGGACCGACCGATCGCCTTCGGTGGGCGGGTCCTGTCGGCGGAATCGGACGCGATCCCCAAGTACATCAACTCCCCCGAGAGCCCGATCTTCCACAAAGGCCGGACGCTGTACGGCCTCGTCTGGGCGCGCCACGAGATCCGGAGAGAGGAGTCGTCGATCCTGAGCGAGGGCTACATGGACGTGCTCGCTCTGCACCGGCATGGCTTTGGAACGGCCGTCGCGCCGCTCGGCACTTCGCTGACCCATGACCAGGCCGAGCTCCTGGGACGCTACGGTCGGAAGGTATACCTGCTGTATGACAGCGACGAAGCGGGGCTGAAGGCCACCTTCCGAGCCGGCGACACGCTTCTCGCGTCGGGTCTGCACCCGATGGTCGTGACGTTGCCGGCAGGCGATGATCCGGATTCCCTGCTGCAGGCGAAGGGGCCGGACGCATTGACCCGTCTGATCGACGATGCCGTGGACGTTCTCGAGCGGAAACTGCAGATCCTCGAGCGCCACGGGTTCCTCGACAGCATCGAGGGTCGCAGGAGAGCCGTCGACGGCCTGCTGAGCACGCTTCGCGCGGTGCGGGACCCGGCGCTCCAGGACCTCTACCTGGCCCGTGCAGCGGAGCGAACGGGCGTGCGCCGTGAGACACTGGTCCGGGAAGTGGCACGGGCGCAGGCCCGGCCGGATTCACGGGGCGGAAGCAGTCGGCCGCTGCATCGCGGCGGACCGGAGGCGCCGGCGGATCCGTGGGGAGCCGGGAGCGGATTTGGCTCCGAAGCCGATGCGGCCGCTGAACGTGGCCTGCTCCTGCTCTTCCTGCGAGACCCGTCGCTGATCGAGCGGTCGGTGGAACGGGGACTGTCACCGGATCACTTTCGGCATCCGGGCCTGCACTCCATCTATGTGGCGCTTCTCGCGGCCGACCTCGACCGGGACACCCGGTCGGTCGCGGAGACGCTGGAGCCGGAAGAGGAGGCGCTGATGCGAAGACTCCTCGAGGACTCGACCGAACTCGTGCACCCGGGCGACGCATATGAGGAGTGGCTTCGTCGAATGCTGCACCGGGACAGGCTCGAGCGGCTGGGTCAGATCGACCGGGAACTCGAGCTGGCGGATGCCGAACAGGCGCGCCAGCTGCTGGCCGAGAAATCGGAGATCGCAAAGGAGCTGAGGGCAGCGGGAGTGCCTTTGAGCTTCGTACGAAGCTACGCCGACCGAACCATCGGTACGGCCGGATGAGTGCCGGGCGACGTCCCGGAAGGGATCGGATACACAGATGACGGAGAGCGTGATCGTGAGTGAAGTCGTGGACGACCTTCTGTCGTTGCAGGAGCTGGATGGGGCGATCGCCCGCAGTCGAGTGGAGCTGCGAGAACTGGATGAGGAAGCCAGTCAGCTGGAAGAAGGCCTCGAAGCTCTGCGTCGACGCGAATCGGAGGCGGAAGTGAAGGTCGACGGCGCGGACCGTCAGTTGCGCCAGGCCGAGCGAACCGTGCAGGCTGGCCGCGCCACCGTGAAGCGACTGCAGGAGCGGGCCCAGGAAGTCATCAATCAGCGGTCTCATCTGGCCGCTCGGGCGGAGATGGACGCAGCCCGGCAGAATCTCGACGCAGCGGAAACGACGATGCTCGAGGCGATGCAGGAGCAGGAGAAGTACAGGGCTGCCCGACAGGACGCAGCGGATGAACTCGAACGTGAGCAGGCCACGGTTCAGGACCGGCTCGCCGAGATCGGTCGCCGAAGAGAGGAACTCGAGGAAGAGATCGCCATTCAGCGCGACCGCCGCGAGAACCGGGCACTCCGCATCGACGACTCGGTCAGGGCCCTTTACGACCGAGTGCGCGCCGGTCGCACGACGAGTGCGCTCGCACCGGTGATCGACGGAGTCTGCGGCCACTGTTTCACCTCGATTCCGAAGCAGCGCCAGGCGGAGATTCGCGGCGGGCGAAACCTGATCGTCTGCGAGACGTGCGGGGTGATTCTGCACGCGGACCGCTGATCGAACCGACGGCCTGTACGAGCGGAGGCGGACGGTGAGCGGCGAGCGGCCGGAGAGTCACTGGGGGTCCGCTCCGCTGATTCCGCCGGAGCGCATCGAGCGGCTCGCTGCCCGGCTGCGCTGTCCGCCGGCTTTCGCGAGACTTCTCCTCGGTCGGGGCCTGGAGAACATCTCCGAAATCCGGGACTTTCTCTCTCCCCGGCTGCACGACCTCCACGATCCGTACCTCCGCATGGGGACTACGATGCCGATGGCTTGTCGGCGACGGCGCTTCTCACCCTGGCGTTGCGGCGCGCGGGAGCAGACGTCGAGAGTTTCGTTCCGCACAGGACGCGCGACGGATACGATCTCTCCGAGGCGGGGCTCGTGCGGGCCGCTCGCATCGGCGCTTCGCTGATCGTCACCGCCGACTGCGGCGTCACCGCAGTCGATTCGATTGCACGGGCTCGCAGACAGGGACGCGACGTCGTCGTAACCGACCATCACCGGCCCGGAGACCGGATGCCGGCGGCGCTGGCCGTCGTCAATCCGATGCGGGCGGAGAGTCGCTACCCGTTCCGGCCGCTTGCCGGCGTCGGGGTCGCCTTCAAACTGGTTCAAGCTCTCTTCGGGCGAGCGGGGATCCCGGAGGCCGAGGCGAACCAGCACCTGGACCTGGTGGCCATCGGAACGGTCGCCGACCAGATGCCCCTTCTCGGCGAGAATCGGATACTGGTCAAGGCGGGACTCCGGGCACTCGCCCGGAGCCGGAAGCCGGGCGTGCGATCTCTGCTGGCAAAGGCCGGTGTCACGGGCTCGGATTCGATCGGAGCGGAACAGATTTCCTTCCGCGTGGGCCCGCGCCTGAATTCGGTCGGTCGCATGGGGTCTGCCGACGCGGGGCTTCAGCTGCTGATCACGGAAGACCAGCGGGAGGCCGAGAGGCTGGCGGGCTTTCTCGACCGACGCAATTCGGAGCGGCGCCAGACCGACCAGCGCGTCTACTCCGAGGTCGAGTCTCTGATGGCAGAGCGGTTCGATCCGGAAGAGGATCGGGCGGTGGTGGTATGGGGCGACGACTGGCACCCCGGCGTGATCGGAATCGTCGCCTCGAGGATCGTGGATGTCACTCGACGGCCGGCGATCGTCGTCTCCTTCGATGGCGAGATCGGTCGCGGCTCGGGACGCTCGTTCGGCGGATTCGAGTTGCACGCTGCGCTCGAAGAGCTCTCGGATCAGCTCGAGCGGTACGGAGGGCATCGCATGGCTGCCGGGCTCTCGATTCGACGGGAGAGGATCGAGAACTTCGCGAACCGGTTCCGCGAGATCGCGACGCGGGAAATCGGTCTCGAGTCCCCTGTACAGAGCCTCGAGCTCGATGCCGAGCTGGAGATCGGGGAGATCGATCAGGATCTGATGAAGTGGCTCGACCGCGCGGGTCCATTCGGCGAAGGGAATGCCGCTCCGATCTTCATTTCGCGCGGTGTTCGGCTCCGGCAGAACCAGGCCGTGGGCCCCGACGGCGCGCATCTCCGATTCCAGATCGAGCAGGGAGAGGAGCGCCTCGAGGGCATCGGATTCGGCGCGGGAGAGCGGCGAGCAGAGGCAGAGAGTGCCGGTCTCGTAGACGTCGCCTATCGCCTCGAGGAGAATCGTTGGAACGGACGAACACGAGTCCAGGCCCAGCTCATCGACTTCCGG
Organism: Gemmatimonadota bacterium; assembly: GCA_037382625.1. Taxonomy (GTDB): domain Bacteria; phylum Gemmatimonadota; class Gemmatimonadetes; order Palauibacterales; family Palauibacteraceae; genus Carthagonibacter. The sequence goes on from JARRPS010000099.1 coordinate 8,642, forward strand.
CCTTCGACCGAATGACCGAGCGGCCGACACCCATGACACGAAGCGAGCCTCGGTGAGTCTTCGGATCATCTCCGGAAGTCTGGGGGGGCGCTACATTGAGGCTCCGTCCGGGCGACGAACGAGGCCGACCCGCGCTCGCGTGCGGGAGGCGTGGTTCAGTCTGCTCGGCGATGAAATCGAAGGCGCTGCGGTTCTGGATCTGTTCGCCGGTTCCGGAGCGCTGGGCATCGAGGCATTGTCGCGCGGAGCGACCACCGTTCACTTCGTCGAGCGGGATCGAGCGGTGTTCGGTGTACTGCGACGGAACGTCGCGGGCATGGGCCTGCAGGAGCGGACGGTACTGCACCGGCAGGATGTGTTCCGATTCCTGGTGGATCGGAAGGAGGTCCTCTCATTCGACATCGCGCTGGCCGACCCTCCCTATGGTCGTGGAGCGGCGTCCCGCCTCGTGGAAGAGTTCCGGCGCCGGCCGTTCGCGGAGCTTCTCTGCCTGGAGCATGACGCAGAAGAGCCGGCCGGCGATCGTGCAGACCGGCAGCGGCAGTACGGAGACACGATGCTCTCGTTCTTCATGGCCCCGAAGGGAGGCGACACCGGTGCAAGCTGACCCACAGATCGCAATCTATCCGGGCTCGTTCGATCCGCTGACGCTCGGGCACGACGATATCGTGCGCCGTGCTTTGAAACTGGCGGATGGGGTGCTGATCGCCGTGGCCGAGAGGGCCACGCACACCAAGCAGGCGATGTTCCCGATGGAAGAGCGCGTGCGGATGATCGGGGAGGTCTATTCCGATGAGCCGGCGATTCAGGTGGTGCCGTTCTCCGGACTGCTCGTCGACTTCGCGCGGGAGCAGGGCGCCCGACTGATCGTCCGGGGACTTCGGGCGGTCAGCGACTTCGAGTACGAGTTCCAGATGGCTTTGATGAACCGGAGTCTCTGGCCGGAGATCGAGATCATCTTCATGGCCCCGGCCACCTCCTACACCTTCTTGAGCTCGTCTCTCGTTCGCGAAGTCGCGAGCCTCGGGGGCGATGTCTCCGAATTCGTTCCGCCGACGGTGCTCGGCCATCTGGTCGAACGGTTCGGCCCGAGCGTAGCCGGCCGTTGAATTTCCTCGCCGGGCTGCCGGGGCGGGTACGGACCGGGACGCGCATCGGGTTCCCCGAAGCGGGGGAATCGCGCACCGCGGCCGCCATCGAACGGCTGAAGCGGGAAGAACGGGTCACGCCCGTAAGCATCTCCGGCGAGGGCGGGGAGGGAGATGCGCTTCGTGACGCGGTCACGCGGCTCTCGAACGGCGTGTTGGACGGCGTGGTGGCAGGAGCGGTGGCCACCACGGCGATGGTGCTGCGAGCGGGCCTGCAGCTGCTCGGGCCTGCCGACGGGACGCGAACCGTATCCAGTGCCTTCTATATGGTGCTTCCCGCAGTTGGCGGGCGCCCGGAGCGGGTGCTGACCTTTACGGACGCCGGGGTCGTTCCGACCCCGACGGCAGAGCAGCTGGCCGAGATCGCCGACTCCGCCTCCGATGCACGTATGCGGATCGTCGGCGATAGGCCGCGTGTGGCGTTTCTTTCCTACGCGACGGGTGACTCCGCAGGCGGCGAGTCGGTGGAAAAGGTCGCCGAGGGAGTCGAGAGATTCCGACGACGGAGACCGGATGTCGTTGCCGACGGGCCGCTCCAGGCCGATGCGGCGATCGTCCCGGAGGTGGCACGTCAGAAGGCGCCCGGGTCGCCGCTCGAGGGTCAGGCCAACGTGCTCGTGTTCCCGAACCTCGACGCGGGGAACATCGCCTACAAGCTCGTCCAGCGACTTTCCGGGGCCCGGGCCCTCGGACCGATTCTTCAGGGGCTGGCCGCTCCATTGAACGATCTTTCGCGAGGCGCGTCGCGAGGACATTGTGGAGGTGGCGTACATTACGGCGCTACTCGCCGGACCCGATCCGTCATGAATATCAGACGACAAGCACCGAAGGAGACAGCCGGAATGAGCTTTTCGATCCGAGATGATGGGGAGATCACGATCGTCAACGTGGACGGTGAGCTGATTGTCGGAAACCGGCAGGAACTGAAGGCGAATGTGCTCGATCGGCTTGAACGGGGAGATCGGAAGTTCCTGATCGACTTTTCGGAATCGAGCTACATCGATTCCTCAGGGCTCGGCGTCCTGGTGAGTCTGTCGAAGAAGATTCGCGAGGCCGGCGGAGCTCTCCGGCTCGCCGGATTGAACGAAGACCTGCGGACGCTGTTCGAACTCACAAAGCTGGATACCCTGTTCCAGAT
>JARRPS010000100.1:0-7128 GCA_037382625.1 Gemmatimonadota bacterium
GATCTCCAGGTCATCCCCTCGCTCTTCCCGATGCACACGTTCTACTGGGGAGACTGGCACTGCGACCACACGGTCGGGCCGGAGCTGTGCCCGAACATCTCGCCCACCGGCTGGGCCCGCGAGCGCGGGATGATCTTCACGACCCACCACGACGCACCGGTGGCGCTGCCCAACTCCATGAGGGTGCTCGACGCGACGGTCACGCGGCGCAGCCGTACAGGCCGGATCGTGGGCGAGGGGCAGCGGGTCGATCCCTACACGGCCCTGCGCGCCATGACCATCTGGCCCGCTTACCAGATCTTCGAGGAAGACCGCAAGGGTTCCATCGAGGTCGGTAAACTGGGTGATTTCGTGATCCTCTCTGGCAACCCGCTGGAGGTCGATCCGAACACGCTGGCCGACTTGAAGGTTCTCGAGACGATCAAGGAAGGCACCACCATCTGGAGCGACGGCGACTGAGCCGGGAACTCACGGGCTTTGCTCGCGGTGTCGCCGCAATGGTATCCGGTGAGGTCCGTTCTCGGGAGCTCGGCGCTCTGCGCACCGTTCGGGGCGAGCTACTGCGGCGTGCATCTCCATTCCACGGGACGGTGTGGATTCATACGAACAGACGCCGGTGGGACGAACCGGAAAACTGGAACCGGGGCGGTGGAGACTGTACCTTGCCCGGACAAGGGAAGATCGGGTTCGTTCGACCCGGGGTCGAACACTGGAATCCGAGTTGAAGGACCTTACCCTCAAGGAGTGATGACGATATGAAGGAGAGCAGGATGCGCTGGACGGCCATGTTCGCGCTCGTGTTGGCGCTTGGCTTGACGGCATGTGGTGGAGATGCCAATGGCAACAATGCCGAAGAAGCCGTCGCCGATGCCAAGGAAGCCGTAGCGGATGCAGGTGAAGCGGTTTCCGATGCCATGGACGATGCCAAGGAAGCAGTCGAGGAAGCGGGAGATGCGGTCGAGGAAGCCATCGACGCGATCAAGCAGGAGATGCCGGAGGGAGTCACGAAGGAGATGATCGCGAAGGGCAAGGGCGTGTACATGGGGGCGGGGATCTGCTCTTCGTGTCATGGCCCGGCCGGAAAGGGAATTCCGAGCCTCGGTGCGGATCTGACCGACGGCGAGTGGCTTCATTCGGACGGCAGCTACGACGGGATCGTGAAGACGGTCATGGAGGGCGTTACGGCGCAGGAGTCGAGCTCGGGCATTCCGATGCCCGCGAAGGCCGGCACGAACATCAGCGATGACGACGTGAAGGCGGTTTCCGCTTACGTCTGGACGCTCAGCAAGTAAATCCGGATATCCATTCCGGATCGCCGGCAATTGTCGAGAGAGGCCGGGGCCCCTTCGGGGACTCCGGCCTTTCTCTCGTAGGGGAAGGACGGGGATGATCCGTATCGCGCTGATTCCGGGGGATGGTATCGGGCCAGAGGTCGTTCGCGAGGGTCGCCGGCTCATCAATGCAGCGGCACGGGCCGGACTGGTCGAGGTTCAGACGGAGGAGTTTCCGCACGGCGCCGATCACTATCTCGCCACGGGCGAGACGCTGGGCGACGAGGCGTTCGCCCGATTACGCGACGAGTTCGACGCCATCCTCCTCGGCGCCGTGGGCGACCCCCGCGTACCGGACAACCGGCATGCGCGGGACATCCTTCTGGGCCTGCGGTTCCGCCTGGACCTGTTCATCAATTTTCGGCCGGCCCGCCTTCGCATTGCGGAGTTGTCGCCGTTGAAGAGTGCCCGGTCCGGCTGCCCCGACATCGATGTGTTCCGCGAGAACACCGAGGGGTTCTATACGGGATCGGGAGGGGTGCTCAGACCCGGTACGCCGATGGAGGTGGCCACGAGCGAGTCGTTCGCGACCCGTTACGGCGTCGAGCGAATCGTTCGCGCCTCGTTCGAGCACGCTCGCGCTCGAGGACGTCACCGGGTCACCCTCGCTGACAAGGCGAACGCCGTCCCGCACGTCTACGGTCTCTGGCGGCGCGTGTTCGCGGAGATCGCGGCGGAGTATCCGGATGTCGAATCGGAAATGGGGTACGTGGATGCGATCGCGATGCAGCTGGTTCGCGAGCCGGAACGGTTCTCCGTGATCGTGACGGAAAACCTCCTCGGAGACATCCTCTCCGACCTGCTCGCCGAGCTTTCCGGCGGTATGGGGCTCGCGCCCTCAGCGAATCTGAACCCGGGGCGGCATGCGCTGTACGAGCCGGTGCACGGAAGCGCGCCCGACATCGCGGGAACGGGCCGGGCCAACCCCGTCGCGACCCTGCTCTGCGTCGCGCTGCTTTTCCGAGACGCCGGTGAAGACGCCGCGGCAGATCGGGTCGAACGGGCGGTCGATGCATCGCTTCAAGCGGGCATCCGAACGGCTGACGCGGGAGGCTCGGCGACGACCGAGGAGGTCGGCCGCTGGATCGCCGACCACGTAAGGGCCGGCTGAGGCCCGAATCCGAGCCGGACATGTACACGACCACCCAGAGACGGGGAGACGAAATGGGAACTATGGGCAGCGATCGCGAGGTCGTTTTTCTTTCTGCGATCCGGACGCCGTTCGGAACGTTCGGCGGCAGTCTGAAGGATCTCTCGGCGACGGAGCTCGGCGTCCAGGCGGCGCAGGCAGCGGTCGAGCGGGCGGGTGTATCGCCCGACGAGTACGACGAAGTCTTCTTCGGCAACGTGATTCAGACTTCGGCCGACGCCGTCTACCTGGCCCGACACGTGGGACTCAATGCAGGTCTTCCCGAAGCGTGTCCGGCGCTGACGCTGAACCGGTTGTGCGGGTCGGGCTTTCAGGCGGTGATCGACGGTGCGGAAGCGATTCTGCTCGGCGGAGCCAGCCTCTGCCTGACGGGAGGCACCGAATCGATGAGCCAGGCGCCCCACGTGGTCCGAGGCGCCCGCTGGGGCCTGCGGCTCGGACCCTCTACTCCCTTCGAGGACTCGCTCTGGGAGGCCCTGACCGACACGTACTGCGGATTTTCGATGGCGCAGACTGCCGAGAACCTCGCCGAGGAGTACGACATCTCGCGTGAAGAGGTGGACGAATACGCGCTCCGAAGCCAGCGCCTCGCGGCCGCCGCCTGGGAGGAAGGACGGCTGGGCGAGGAGGTCGTGCCGGTGTCGATGCTGAAGCGTGGCAGGGAAGTCCTGTTCGAGCGCGACGAGCACATTCGCGCAGACACGACGATGGAGGCTCTTTCCGGCCTTCGACCGTACTTCAAGAAGGATGGGCTCGTGACCGCGGGCAACGCGAGCGGAATCGGCGATGGCGCCGCGTCGCTGGTGATCGCCGATTCCGAGTTCGCCGCCGCCCACGGTGTGAACCCGATCGGAGTTCTGGTCTCCTGGGCGGTGGCGGGCGTGCCCCCGCGCATCATGGGGATCGGCCCGGCTCCGGCCGCGCGGATGGCGATGGAGCGTGCCGGTATCGGATTCGATGACCTGACCCTGGTGGAAGTCAACGAGGCCTTCGCGCCCCAGTACGTGGCCGTCGAGAAAGAACTGGGTCTCGACAGGGACAGGGTGAATGTGAACGGGGGCGCGATCGCGCTGACCCACCCGCTCGGGGCGACAGGCGCCCGGATCACCACGACCCTTCTTCACGAGCTTCGTCGTAGGGGTGGCGGGTACGGACTGGGCTCGGCCTGTATCGGCGGCGGGCAGGGCATTGCCGTCGTGGTGCGGGTCGACGGCTGATCGATCGTTCCTGCGGGGCCGTGGCCGCGGCCTCGCAGGAGCGGAAGATACGATGTGCGACCGGCGCATTTCTCGTATGTTGTCCGTCCGCGACGGACAGTCCTTCGCAACGTCCCGGAGGGTATCATGGAAGTCATCCTCGCCCTGCTCGCGATCGGCGGCACCGCGGCCCTCGCGACCAGTCTCAGGATTCTCCGCGAGTACGAGCGCGCCGTGGTCTTCCGGCTCGGGCGCGTGCGGCCCCTCCGGGGGCCCGGGCTCATCTTCCTCGTTCCGTTCGGCATCGAGCGAATGGTGCGCGTGGGCCTGCGGATCATTGCCATGGACATCCCTCCGCAGGATGTGATCACACGGGACAACGTCTCCGTGAAGGTCAACGCCGTCCTCTACTTCCGGGTCCGGGACCCGAGTCGGGCGGTCCTCGAGATCGAGGACTTCCTCTTCGCGACCTCGCAGCTCGCGCAGACGACGCTCCGATCGGTAATCGGTCAGGCGGAGCTGGATGAACTGCTCGCCGAGCGCGAGAAGTTCAACCATATCCTGCAGAAGATGATCGACGAGGGAACCGATGCCTGGGGGATCGACGTCACCGGCGTGGAGGTGAAGGACGTCGATCTGCCCCAGGAAATGAAGCGGGCGATGGCCAAGCAGGCCGAAGCCGAGCGAGAGCGCCGGGCAAAGGTGATCAACGCGGAAGGCGAATTGCAGGCGGCGACGAGGCTGAAGGATGCGGCGCGACTGCTGTCCCAGCACCCGGCTTCGCTGCAGCTGCGATTTCTTCAGACCGCATCGGAGATCGCGGCCGAGAACAACTCCACGACCCTGTTCCCGTTGCCGCTCGACCTCTGGCCCTTGCAGAAGGCCATTGCCAGTGCGGTCGGTGCGACGGGCGAGCAGGAAGAGGAGGAGTCCATTGCCGAGCTCGAGGAGAGAGCGCGCGCTTCGGCCGATGCGGCTCTGCAGCCTGTTTCCGACATCGACCGTGCGGAAGAGGCCCATCTCCTCGGAGAGGGAACGCCCCAGAACCTGGAGGAGCTCGTACAACGCGTCCGTCAGAACGTCGAGAAGAAACACGGTGGCGCGCCGGCGCGTCCGGATGCGGCGAAGGCGGACGACGGGGACGAGTAGATGACGACGATCCATTCCCGGCGTTCCTCGGAGGGTCGTGTCGTTGGTCGCTGACTCCGGGAAGGGGAATCCGAACGTCCCGATGCGCGTAAGTCGGGACCAGCTCGAGAAGGTCATCCACCGGGCCGCGGAGCTTCAATTCAGCCGGGGCGAGACTCCGGACGTGCTGGAAGCGGATGAAGTGCTCCGGATCGCGGAGGAGGTCGGCCTCGAGGGAAGGTTCGTTCGCCAGGCCCTGGCCGAGGTGCGCGCCGACGCTCTGCTGCCGGCCCGGCCCGTCGATGATTCCGTTCCCACCCGGTTGTGGGGAGAAGCGATCCTCGTCGCGGCGCGCGTCGTTCCGGGCGAGCCGAACGTGATCCAGGCCCGACTGGCCCGATATCTCGCCGAGCGTGAGAGCCTCCGATGCGTGCGGGACCGGCCCGGACAGCTCGTGTTCGAGCCGGCGAAGGACCTGATGAGCCAGATTCAGCGCGGGCTGGATTTCGGCGGTCGAGGATACGACCTGGCCAAGGCGCGCTCGCTCGGGATCATGATCCAGACCCTGGAAGAGGGCCGCTCACTGGTATCGATCACCGCGGACATGTCCAATCAGCGCTGGGGCCATGCGGCAGGGTGGTACGGGTCGCTGGGCACCTTCGGGCTCGGGTCCGCCCTGGGCGCCATTCTGGGAGGTGGGCTGCCGGCGTTGATCGTGATCCCGGCGGTGGCGTCGGGCGTCGGTCTGGTGGCCACGGTGGGGACCTCGAAGACGGTCGGCGTGCAGCGGCACCGACTCGAGCTCGCCGTCCAGGGGCTTCTCGACCGGCTGGAGCGCGGTTTCGAGATGGCGGCCGACAGGCCGACGTTGAGGGAGAGGATCACCGATCTGCTGGAAGAATGATGCAGCCTCCGATAGCGGCGGATGGCCGCGGAGTCGGCCAGGGCACACAAATGCGAAAGGGAGATGGACAACGTGAGCGAGATACAGAAGGTGGGTGTCGTCGGATGCGGGCTGATGGGACGTGGTATCGCACAGGTGAGCGCGGCGGCCGGGTACGAGACGGTGGTGCGGGAAGTAAACGAGACGTTGCTTGAAAAGGGACTGGGCGCGATCGGAGCCCAGCTGGACCGGGCGGTGGAAAAGGGGAAGCTGGAGTCGGAAGCGCGTGATGCGACGCTGGGCCGGCTGACGGGCACGGTGTCCCTCGACGATCTCGCCGACTGCGATCTCGTAATCGAGGCGATCGTCGAGAACATCGAGGCCAAGAAGGACCTTCTGGGAGCGCTGGACCGTCAGAATCCCGACCACACGATCTTCGCCTCCAACACCTCCAGTCTCACCGTGACCGAGATGGGTGCCTCCACGGGACGCCCCGACCGCTTCGTCGGTCTTCACTTCTTCAACCCGGTTCCGGTGATGAAGCTGGTGGAGGTCGTGCGGACGGGCTCCACCTCGCAAGAGACCTTCGACAGGGCGTTCGCGTTCGCGAAGTCGCTCGGCAAGGTCCCGGTCGCCTGCCGGGACAATTCCGGGTTCATCGTCAACAGACTGCTCGTTCCCTACATGCTCGACGCGATCCGCGGGTACGAGGAGGGCATCGGCTCGATCGAGGACATCGACACGGCCATGCAGCTGGGCACCGGATACCCGATGGGGCCGTTCGTGCTCGGTGACTTCGTCGGGCTCGACACGCTCTATTACATCGCCGAGATCATGTTCGACGAGTACCGGGAGAAGCGTTTCGCTCCGCCACCGCTGCTGAAGCGGATGTACCTGGCGGGGTACCATGGACGGAAGGTGGGGAAGGGCTTCTACGACTACTCGGGTGACGAGCCTGTGGTGTCGGAGTTCGTTCGATGATGAGGCGGGACCCGGTACGCGGTCTCAGTCGAGGAATCGGGTCGTTCGTACTCGTCGCGCTGGTCGCGGTCGCGCCACTGGGCTGCTCCGACGATGATGACGACGAATTCACCGGCCCGTCGAACGCTCCAGCGAGCCACACGATCTCTCAGGACGGGGTGCGGCACCTGCCCGGTCTGAACGATCCGGAAACGAATTGCACGGCGTGTCACGGAGCCGATCTCCGGGGCGGGGTCGGTGCCCCGTCGTGCTATACTTGCCACGGCCAGGAGTGGCCCTGATCTCGGACCCGGCATTCCCTTAACGCAGGCTCGCGCCGCCGGGGTTTGATTCCCGGGCGGCGCTGGTGCCATCTTGGTCGCATTACTCATCCGGGGCAGGAATACGAATGCGACCCATCGATCGACTGATCGAGGGAGTGAGGAATCGCTCTCTCTGGCAGGTGGCAGGCCTGTACGA
>JARRPS010000101.1:0-7097 GCA_037382625.1 Gemmatimonadota bacterium
ATTCGCGACCCTTCTGTTCACCCAGTCGCTGAACGAAGTGATCGACCTTCATGAGCAGCGCGTGGTGGCGGGGATCTACGACAGAATTCCAGGGGCAATACTCGTCGTTCTCTATCTGGTGTCGATACTCGCGATGCTCACAGTGGGCTACATCCTGGCGAAAGATGGAGCCCGGAGGTCCGTCGCGAATCTCGCTCTCGTGCTCGCCTTCGCTCTGGTCGCCATCCTCATCATCGACCTCGACCGACCGGGTACCGGCGTGTTCATGACGAATCAGCAGGCCATGATCGACCTCCAGGCTACCATGACCTGAGACTCGGGACTCTCACAGAGGAGGTACCCCGTGAACGAGCACCGAACCTCTAGGCTCCGTCCGCCCACCTGGAGGTCGCCTGCAGCAGTGGGAACGTTCGCAGTCGTGGGGCTGCTCTTCTCGGTTCGTGCGGCGACGGCGCAGGACTCCCATTACTGGACGCAACAGTACGGCCCGCGGGCATCGTTGCTCAGTGGAGCCGTCATCGGCAGCGTCAGCGACATCAGCGGTACCTTCTACAACCCCGGCGCGCTCGCACTCGCCGAGAACCTGGCGTTCGCCATCAGCGCGGATGTCTACGAGTACGAGTCCATCGTGGTAGAGGATGGAGCGGGAGAGGGCGTCGATCTCGGTGCGACCAAATCCGGCGTCCGCCCGTCCCTGATTGCCGGCACGATCACGCGTAAGCTCTTCGGCCAGGACGTTCTCGCCTACTCGGTACTGACCCGGGGACGCTCCTCGACGGACCTCAACACCTCAATCATTCGCTCCGGGCCCGGGCTTCCGACGGAGCTCGAAATCGAACAACTCGTCGGGGCGGCCCGCGTCGACGGGAACTTCAACGAGACGTGGGCCGGTCTCTCCTATGCCCACCCGTTTTCCTCGAGTATCGGACTCGGCGTCACCGGATACGTCGCACATCGAACGCAACGCCGGCGGCGCGAAGGAATCGTGGAGGCGATCTCGACGGACGGGACGCCATTCGTCGACATCGATCTTCGGGGTGGGAACTACACTACGTTTCGAACCCTGGCCAAAATCGGCGGTTACTTCGCCTCGGAGTCGTTCAGCGCCGGTCTTACGTTCACCACACCCAGCCTTCAGATCACCGGCTCCGGGGAATTCGGCGTCAACGAGGCGGTTTTCACCTCCGACACGACGGTCCTGCTGGCGACGATCCAGCCGGATCTCCCGGCGACGTACAAGTCGCCGATGTCCATCGGGCTCGGATTCGGATGGCAGATCGGAAAGGCCCGGCTCAGCGCCAGCGGCGAGTGGTTCGACAGCATCGATCCGTATGTAGTGATGCAGGGCGAGGATTTCGTCCAGCAGAAGCCGACTCAGTCCGTGACCTTCGATGTCGTGCAGTCGCTCGACGATGTGTTCAACTGGGGCCTCGGAGTGGACTACGCGTTCCAGGAGAGGCTGACCGGCTACGCCTCGTTCTCGACCGACGCCTCGGGATTCACGGACAAGGTCGAGCGAGCCGACCTGTCGCTCAACACGCTGGACCTCTATTCGGTGTTCGTCGGGGCCGACTTCCGGATCCAGCGAACCCGGTGGACGCTCGGACTCGGGTATGGATGGGGGAGCAAGCCCTCGCCGGAGCTCTCGAATATTCTCCCGGGTGCAGAGGGCGAATTGGATCCGAAGTACGTGTACAGCCGGTTGCGACTCCTCTTCGGCTTCGAGCTGGGCGTGGACTGACGCGAGACCGTCACCAGTCGAGCAGGTACGCGAAGATCAGCGGCGCCACGATCGTCGCATCGGACTCGATTACGAACATCGGGGTGGTGATGTCGAGCTTACCCCAGGTGATCTTCTCGGTCGGGACCGCGCCGGAGTAAGATCCGTAGCTGGTCGTCGAGTCGCTGATCTGACAGAAGTAGCTCCAGTAGGGGCAGGGGAGCTCCAGGTCCTGGTGGATCATCGGAACGACGCAGATCGGGAAGTCTCCGGCGATACCGCCCCCGATCTGAAAGAAGCCGACCGTGTTCGCGGCGTCGTCGGCCGAAACCGTAGCGCCGTGTTCACCGGAGCGCTCCCCGGCGCCGCCGGCCGCGATCGCGTCGCTCGCACTCTCTCCCATCGTCGTTTCGAGGTACCAGTCCGCGAGCGCCAGCATGTAGTCGACCCCGCTTCCGACAATGCTCGTTCTCGACAGGTCGCCGCGGAGCACGTTCGCCGCGAGGATGTTGCCCATCGTCGAGTCCTCCCAACCGGGCACGAACAGCGGCAGGTCCCGGCGTGCCGCCGCGACGAGCCACGAGTCCTCCGGGTCGATCTGGTAAGCGTCTTCCAGCACGCCACTCCGGATCAGTTCGTAGAAGTACTCGTGCGGAAGTCGCTGCTCACCGTCGACGTCCGCCCGCTTCCAGACCTCGAGAATCTGTTTCTCGAGGGCTCGGAACGCCTTCTCCTCCGGAATGCAGGTGTCGGTCACCCGATTCAGGCCTCGACTCTCGAGCTCCTTCTCCTGCTGCGGCGTCAGGTTCCGCCAATTCGGAATCCGAACGTAGTGGTCATGCGCCACGAGGTTGAACAGGTCCTCTTCGAGGTTCGCGCCCGTGCAGGTGATCGCGTGCACGAGATCACGCCGGATCATCTCGGCCAGTGACAGACCGAGTTCGGCGGTGCTCATCGCGCCGGCGAGGGTGACCATCATCTTCGCGCCGCCGTCGATATGAAGCCGATACGCCTCGGCAGCGTCCTTGACGGTGGCCGCGTTGAAGTGGCGGTAGTGGTGGCGGACGAAATCGCTGACGTTCATGACGGTCCCCTCCGGCCTGTAAGCGATGTTCTGCGAACCGGCGTCAGGTTATCGCGCCACGGTTCGCCGCGGCAATCGGACGGGCGCTCCCGAGCACCTCCCGCTGGAGTGCCCTCCTCCCCTTCACCCGTTGCGCGGAACGAGGTCCGGAGACGAGCATGCGTATGAGTCGGGGTCGTTCGGGCCGAGCACGCACGTCAGGGAGACTCGAATGCAGCTGGAATTCTGGGGAGCGGCCAGAGAGGTGACGGGCTCCATGCACCTGTTTCGAGTGGGACGCAAGACCCTGCTCGTGGACTGCGGACTGACGCAGGGACGAAGAAAGCACGCCTTCGAACGGAACCGGAATCTACCCTTCGACGCTTCCACCATCGATGCCGTGATCCTGACCCACGCCCACCTCGACCATGCCGGGAACCTGCCCTCTCTGGTCCGGGCCGGTTTTCGGGGGAAGATCTTCAGTACCTCTGCCACCGAGGACTTGTGCGGGCACATGCTGGTGGACTCGGCACACATCCAGAAGTCGGACGTCCGGTACGTGAACCGTCGCCGGAAGCGACAGGGGAAGCGCCCGTTCGAACCCCTCTACCAGGTGGGCGACGTCCGGAAGACGCTCTCCCGTTTCCGCGCCATCGACTACCACGCGTGGTTCACTCCGGTCGACGGAGTCCGCGCCCTGTTTCTCGACGCCGGCCACATCCTCGGCTCGGCCAGCGTGATCCTCGAGGCGACCGAGAGCGGCAGGACGCGCAGGATCGCCTTCAGCGGCGACATCGGTCGAAAGGGACTGCCCATTCTTCGTGATCCGGAGATTCCTCGAGCCGTGGACTACGTGATCATGGAAAGCACCTACGGCGACCGGCTCCACGAGCCGGCGAGCGCCGCGAAGGAGTACCTGCGGGAGTGCGCCGCCTCCACCGCCGAGCGGCGAGGCGTCCTGCTGATTCCGGCTTTTGCGTTGGGCCGGACCCAGGAGGTCGTGTATCGTCTGAACCAGCTGTGGGAAGACGGCGCGCTGCCGAAAATGGACGTATACGTGGACAGTCCCCTGGCCGTGAACGTCACGGATGTGTTTCGTCGCCACCCGGAGTGCTGGGACCGGGAGATGGTCGCTACGAGCCGGACCGACCGGGACGGCGATGCACTCGGATTTCGCCGGCTGACCTACGTTCGGAACGTCGAAGAGTCGAAGGCGCTGAACGGCAGACCCGGGCCGATGATCATCATCAGCGCGTCGGGAATGTGCGAGGGCGGGCGGATCCTGCACCACCTCTCGAACAATCTCGGCAAGGAATCGACCACTGTGCTGTTCGTCGGGTTCCAGGCGGAGAACACGCTGGGCCGGAAGATCCTGGAAGGGCGGAATCCGGTCCCGATTCTCGGGGAGCAGGTCGCCGTGAACGCGCGCGTCGAGCGCGCCGACAGCTACAGCGCCCATGCCGACCGCAACGAGCTGATCGCGTGGGCCGAGGGGGCGCGCGAGCAGGGCAACATCCAGCGCTATTTCCTCGTGCACGGAGAGCCGCAGGCGGCCGAATCGCTGGCCGCAGCGCTGCAGGAGAGGGGTACGGCCGACGTACAGGTTCCCGAGCGGGGGCAGGCGTTCGAGCTCTGAGCTCCGGCTCCGGGGCGGACGCGGCGGGCCGTCAGACGGCTTCGCTCGCCCAGTCTTCGAGGTTGCGGCGAATCACGTGGACGGCCTCGTCGACCGTTTCGACGCAGATCGGGATCTCGAGGTCCTCCGGATCAGCGAGATTCGGGCTCCCGGCCAGCCAGTAGGTGCGACCCCACTCGACGAGTGCCTTCCACTGCTCGCCGACGAACACCAGCGGCCGGTTTCGCAGGTGGTCCACCTGGATCAGCTGCCAGACGAGCATCGCTTCCAGAGTCGTGCCGATCCCGCCGCCCATGACGACGAAAGCGCTCGAAAGCTGCACGAAATGATGCAGGCGGGAGAAGAAGGTCCCGTGGTGGTAGAGCTTCTCGACGTACGGGTTCGATTCCTGCTCGTGCGGAAGGTCCACGTTCAGCCCGATGGAGTAGGTACGCTTGAGAACGTCTCCCTCGTGCTCCCCCTCGTTCGCCGCCTGCATCAGCCCGGGGCCGCCACCGGTGACGATATCGCAGCCCATTGAAGCGAGCTCGGCGGAGAGGCGCTTCACGTCCTCGTACAGCTGGTCGCCCGGATGCATGCGCGAGGATCCGAAGATCGTGACCCGATAGTAGGTGGGGCGGGGGGGAAGCACGGCCGAGAGGTTGTCCACGACCTCCCAGAGCTCCCGCAGTGAGGCCTCGATGACCTTGTACGTATGCCGGGCATCCTCCGATGAGAGAGCCGGCGTGCGAATCCGGATCGCGTCCTTTCCGTTGTCGACGAGCGTCTGCTCGGCTCTCTCGATCCCGTTTTCCTGCCTGTCGTTCATCCTGCCTCCAGATAGGGCGAAGGGGCCTCCTGCCCCGTATCGTCCTGAACCGACCGCTCGAGAATTGCCAGATACGTGCCGCTCTCGAACGGATACGTGGCGGAGATCGTCAGTCCGGCCTTCGAGGCATGATTCGCGAGGGTCGCCGCGTCCACGTACAGGAAGGGAAAGGGTGCCCCCTTCGCGCCATCGAACTCGATCTGGAACTGCACTTCGCCTCCGTAGCGCCCGTCCTGCCCGAACGCGGGTTCCCCCTCGTCGATTTCGAGAAAATGCCGGGGATCGGTGGAATCCGCGACGATACGCCCCTCCGGCGCGAGCAGTCGAGCGGCCGATTTCAGCATATGTTGCAGACCTTCGAGCGTTCCTGCGAGGCCGAGGCCGTTCATCAGCATCAGAACGGTGTCCGCCGTCCGCGCCGCAATATCGTCGAGGGGTCGGATGGTGACTTTCTCTACCCCCCGTTCGGCCAGAAGCGCGGCAATCTCCGGAAGGGACTCCACCGCCAGCACCTCATGTCCTTCCCGTTGCAGCGCAAGGGCGTGCGGGCCCGCGCCCGCTCCCACTTCGATCACACGCCTTCCGCAATGTCGCAGTGCTTCCCGCTCGAGGGGAGGGAACTCGTCCGCCGTCCGGAAGAACAGCGAAACGGGCCATTCCTCTCGCGTGCCGAGATCCGTCCTGATGACGAGCCGCGCATCGTTCCGACCGTCCTGGTACGCCCGGAGAGCGTGTGCCAGTGGACCCCACCGCGACCGGTCCGTGCCCGAGTTCATTTCGAAAGGTATGTTGGGAATCATCCCCTTCGCGAGGAGGACCGATGGATTCCGAATGCCCGTTCTGCACCTGGCCCCCCGATCGAGTCCTGCTCGCGTCGGAGGCAGCCATCGTCGTACCGGACAACTACCCGGCGGCCGAAGGCCACTGCCTGGTGCTCCCTCGTGTCCACGTCGCGAGTCTGTGGGACCTGTCGCCGGATGCGCAGCTGGAGGTCTGGGAACTCGTCGCCAAGGCCCGGGCGCTGCTCGCCGAGCGTCACGCGCCCGACGGCTTCACGGTCGGTGTCAACGATGGACTGGCCGCCGGCCAGACGATTCCGCACGCTCACGTGCACCTGATTCCCCGGCATCTGGGCGACGTTTCCGATCCGACCGGCGGCTTGCGCGGAATTCTTCCTCACAAGGCGCGCTATTGGGAGAGCTGAGCCTCCTCGCTCGGATCCGCGATCAACGGCCGGGCGGAAAGCCGTCGAACATGTCGCGCACGGCGCGGGCCACGATCTCATCGCGCTCTTCGGGCGAAGCGGACGGATCGATCGTCTCCGATGCCGTGCCCCGCCACACCAGTTCCTTACGTGCGGTGTCGAGGAGGTCGACCGTGAGCGAGCCCTCCGTGAACACCCGTTCGGTCGTGGTCGTGCCTTCGTAGGCGGACCACCGGCCGGTGCCGTAGCCATAGGTGTCGTACACCCGCCGGTCCTCGGCGCTGACGTGGTAGGCGACTGCCAGCGCGGCCGACTCGAGAGGAACCTGTCGAAAGCCTCGCTCGGCGAGCACCGCGTCCACCGATCGAACCACGCGACGGCGCGTCATGTCGGAGCCGATGTCACGCTGGCCCGATGGATCCAGCCACGCGTAGGTGTCTTTGCCCGTGAACGAGTAACTGTCATCGAAATCGACACTTGCGCTCTTGCTCGAGCAAGCGGAAAGTGCAATCGTCGCGAGGATGAATGCGGATGCGCGGAATCGGATCACGGGCTTCTCCCTGTTCTCTTGTTGGGGGTCAGTACCATGGATAGCTTGCGCTGTCCGACCCGCGCAACCTGTTCCGAGGAGACGACATGAGAAGGGTTACCGCCCTCTATGGAACC
>JARRPS010000102.1:0-7047 GCA_037382625.1 Gemmatimonadota bacterium
GTACCTGGAGGTCTGCCGCAGCGAAGGGGGCCTGGAGGCGGTCCGACGCGAGGCTCGCCTGATCGGCCGGTACGGGTTCGAGACGGAGGAGCTGTCGATCGAGGCGTTGCGCGACCGGGAGCCCGTCATACGTGACGATCTGGTCGGGGGCTTCGCCCACGCCGACGGGTCCACGGTCAATCCCAGTCGATTCGTAACGGAGCTGGCGCGGGCCGCCGAGAAGCACGGCGCCCGGATTCGCTCGGGCCTGAGCGTGGATCGGATCGAGGTCTCGGGCGACCGGGTGACGGGAGTTCGGGTCGGCCGCGAGGCGGGGCCCGGTGACGGGAAGATCGTCGGCGATGGCGAGAGGATCGAGGCCGAGACGGTGGTCGTAGCGACGGGGTCCTACAGCGGCGGGCTGTTGGGACAGCTGGGCGTCGGGCTGCCGATTCAGCCCGCGAAGGGATACCACGAGGACCGGGACCCGGACGAGTCGGGCACACCGGGGCTGAGCCTGCCCTGCCTGCTTGTGGAACGCTCCGTGTTCTGCACGCCGATGGACCGGTTCGTTCGCTTCGCCGGGACGCTCGAGTTCAGCGGATGGAACCACGATATCCGTCCCGACCGGCTCGAGCAGTTGATGCGGTCCGCCTCGCTGTATTTCGACGGCGTGGAGCGGGCCGATCCGCTGGACGTATGGGTCGGGCTTCGGCCCTGCACGCCCGATGGGTTGCCGGCGATCGGCGCGCTCCCGGGATTCCGGGGACTCTACGCGGCTACAGGGCACGGCATGCTCGGACTGACGCTGGGACCGGTGACCGGCAAGCTGCTCGCCGAACGGATCCTGGATGG
The DNA here is from genome assembly GCA_037382625.1 of Gemmatimonadota bacterium. Lineage (GTDB taxonomy): Bacteria > Gemmatimonadota > Gemmatimonadetes > Palauibacterales > Palauibacteraceae > Carthagonibacter. Next base: position 835 of record JARRPS010000102.1, read on the forward strand.
AGCGACGTCGCTGCCGATCGAACCGTTCGATCCGGGTCGCTTCCTGGCCTGATTACCGCGTCGGTGACGAGTGGAGTTCCGACTCCGGGAGGGGGCGGAGCGCCGGGCCGCCCGCAACGGGCGGCCTGGCAGGTGGGAGAGGGTCAGCGGTCCTGGCTTCGTCCGGGGATCGGCCTGACCGTCGCGGCCACGCCCGCATGGTCGCTGGGCCACAGATCCGATGGTGTCTTGTCGGAGGGATCGGCACCGAGGCGCTCGGCCTGCACGTCCCCGGCAAGCCCGATTCCATCGAGCGGAGAGGGATCCCGGAAGAAGACGAGGTCGAATCGGCGATCCAGGATCGACACGGAATTCAGGAGATCGTTGTCCTGGCAACAGGTCGGGCCGGGGTCACCGGGCAGGGCGAGCGTCCACAGGTCGGCGAAGCCGGCATCGGTGAATTTCCCGTACGAGTCGGTCCAGATGTTGCCCGGCGCCGTGTTCAGATCTCCCAATACGAACGCAGGCAGGTCTGAATCGTCCAGCCACGCGATCAACTCGTCGGCCTGCGCCAGTTGCTCGGTTTCGCCTTCTTCCCGCGGGGTGAGGTGCGTGGATACGATCCGGTACGGAAGGCCCTTCACCTCGATGACCGCACTGGCGTAGCCCCGGGTGATCTCGAGCGCCTGTCCCCCCACGATCAGCGAAGGATTCTCGGCGTAGTTCGCGGTAAAGGCGGAGTGCCACGCCACGTCGGAGCGCACCAGCACGACGTCCATGTCCTCGAGGCGAATGTCGACCAGATCGGTAGCCGGGTTCGCTCCCAGGAGAGCAGGCACCTCGAGCCCGAAATTGTCCACCACCGCAACCGGCTGGTAGGTCAGGCCACGGTCGGCGAGCTCAGCGAGCAGAATGTCGAGGTAGTCGGTGTGCTCCACCCAGTCTCCCGGTGACCCGGTGTACATGCTGGGCGCCCTGAGGGTGAAGCGTGAGACCTCCTGAAGTGCGACGGCGTGCGGACGTCTCTGGACGATCGCCTCAGCGATCGTTTCCGCCCGCTCGCGGAAATCGGTCGCCTGCACGGCGGCCCACTCGAGTCCGGCGAGATAGACCAGTTCCTCGAGGGAGCTTGCGTTGGCGATATTCTCGATCTCGCTGCCTACATAGAGGTTCCAGGTCATCAGGCCGATCTCGGGGGATCCGGCGCGCTCGACGCCCGCCTGAAGGTCGGTCTCCTCCGGGCCGAGTATGTCGTCGCCGCAGGCGCCGACGCCGGCGAGCAGACAACAGATCAGTGTGAGGAACGTCATGACTCTCTTCATCGGGACCATTCTCCGCTTCGGGTGATCTGAGGGGTTCCGTCCCCATTCTGCCCGGAGCGGGTCAAGCCCGAGTCAAGGAAACGAGTTCACCCGCCGGCGGCCTCCCGGATGCGAATTCTCTGGCCCGGAGTAAGCATGTCGCGCGCGATTACATCGCGTACGATACGGGCCACGAACGAGTATCCCCTCACGTCTGCGCTCAACCAGCGGTGCCATTCGAGCTCGTCCAGCGCATCGGAGAGCTCGTCATCTTCGAAACCGGTGACCCGGTGAAGCGCACCCGGTGCAACGGGGCTCTCGAGGGCGGCCGCCGCTGCGAGGATCTCCTGCGCCGGTTCGCTCAGACGCCGGAAGCCGATGCGGATCGCGGCGGTGACCGTGTCGGGAAGGTCTCCCGGGTAGGCCTGGTCCATCGTCTTGAACGGTTCCGGCCAGCTCTGCCGCTCCTCGATCTCGAGGCCGAGTCGGACGCCATTCAACAGGTCGACCGCGAAGAGCGGCAGGCCGGCGGAATCGGAGAGGATTCGTCGGGCCAGACGCTCGACTTCGGTCGGATCCAGGTCCGGCATCATCGCTTCGACGAGCTCGTGCACACGCGACATGTCGAGCGGCGCCAACGGGATCGAGACTCCTGCGATGTCATGTCCGATCCTGCCGTGAAGCTCGTCGATGGCGGGTTTCGCGGGATACCCCCGCATTGACATCAGGAGCGTGACGGGCGTCCCCGCCAGGTCCCGCACGAGGCCGGGCAGCGCCCGCAGGCTCGACGCGTCGAGATAGTCTGCCTCATCGATCCACAGGACGAGAGGTCGCAGTTCGGCCACGGCCCGGGCGACCTCGGTGAACGCGCCTGGAAGGGCCATGGGCGCGGCGCCTCTCGCGTAGTCCCGCAGAGCCGGATCCTGCCAGCCGGTTCGCTCGAGCAGCGCCGCGACGCCCCGCGGATCGGCCACCGCGGCACCCTCCGCCTCGAGCAGACCTCCTTTCGCGAGCCCCAGCAGGGCGGACCACTCGGCTTCGGCATCGGAGGGTACCGAGCGGATGCGCGCGATCGCCGCGCCTTCCAGCCGGGCGCGGGTCACGACCTCGTCGGCGAGTCGGGTCTTCCCCGACCCGGATTCTCCGTGCAGAACGATCACGGCAGGCTGCCGCTCGGAGGCACCGCTCCGGATGATGCCGATCGCCGTCTCGAGTTCCCTCTCCCGCCCGACCAGCGGCGGTCGCCGGGACCAGGCCTCCTCCCTCGGAAGTTGCTCGGGAGCACGAAAGCTCCGCTCCCGCTGGACGCGCTCCGCAAGAGCCGCGGTCTCGGTCTCCGGCTCGATGCCGAGCTCTTCGGCGAGGCGTGCCGAGAACTCTTCGTACATCCCGAGGGCCGAGGCCCTTTCTCCTCGAATAGCCGCTGACTCCATCAGCAGGCGGATCGCGCCGTCCGAGAAGGGATCGAGCGCGAGCACACGTCGGGCGAGCTCCGTCGCCGCGATCTCGTCGCCCCGCGACAACCGCACGGCCCCCTGGTGGAGCAACGCCTTCGCGGCGATCCGGTTCCAGTGACTCCGCTCGGCCGCCAGCCAGTCTTCGAATTCGTTGCAGCCGGAAACGGCAAACCCTTCCATCCAGGAGCCGCGCACCATCGCGGCCGCTGCATCCCACTCGTGGGCATCCACCCGCCGCTCGAACTCGTTGAGGTCGAGGCGGACGGACTCGACGTCGAGCACGACCTGGTCGCCGATCGACTCCAGGGCACCGTCTTCACAGGCGCGGCGCAGGACTCGCAGCGCTTCGTTGAGTGAATGCCGGGCCGTCGCATCGGGACGGTCGCCCCACAGCATCCCGACGAGGTGCTCTCTGGATCGCCGGCCTCCCTTAGAGCGCGACAGGTAGAGGAGCAGCGCCAGGTTCTTCCTCCATAGAAGCTCTCTCTGGGGCTCGCCGCCGTCGACGATCAGTTCGACGGGGCCCAGCGTTCTGACTTCAATCATCGCGCACAGCTCCGTTCGCTCGATTCCAGGTCCCGGGCCACCCTGGCCCGTAGCGGCCGGAGCGCAGAGTCCGGATCCGGCCACAGTCGGAGAATATCCCGGCCCCGACTCCGGATGAGATCACAGATCGGGAGACCGGCGCCATCGGCATCGGCCGGAAGGGCCGATGCTAGCTCGACGCTCCGGCTCCGGGCGTGGACTCCGAAAGCGGCGTCGATCTCGGCCGCCTGGGCGATCCCGGGAGCGGTTCCCTCCTCGAGGTCCGTGTTCTCGTGCCAGTACAGAGTTCGCAAAGCGGCGACCGTGTCGCCCGCGGCGGCCTGCCATTCCGCTCGCAGCCAGTAAGTGGCGGCTCGGCTGAACGGATATCGTTCGAGGGCGAGGGAGTCGTAGACCACGAGGGCATCCGTCCGGCGAAGGGCCTCCTCGGCTTCTCCGCGGCCACCGAGTTCCATGGCGTCGAGCAGTGCCGCCGCGTCCCAGGCGGGTCGAACCTCCGGTACCAGATCCAGTCTGGAGAGGGAATCCATCCACGCGGAGCTGCCCGTCCCCGGCGACGACCGCAGTTCGTGGGCGGCGATCCCGAACGCCGCCCGCCGACGGTGATCCACCGCGGCCGACGCATCCAACCACACCCCGACGAGCGCGGCCACGCCGATATCCGCTTCCAGTGCCGAAAACCCCTCGAGACCGAAGGCGCGGGGAAGCACCCGCCACTCGGCCGCCTGCAGGCGGGCTCCCACCTCGTTCGTGAAGCCAGTGATCGTGTCGAACGCAGGCAACGCATCACGAATCCGGCCCTGGCCGAGCCGACCGAGGCCTATGGCGAGCATCCCGTAGGCAGCATCGTCGGGACTGCGGATCTCGCGGGCCAGGGAAACGAGGCGATCGCCGAGCATCTCCTGGCTCTCAGGCAGCTCCACGTAACGGACCCAGCGGCACCCGATACGCAGAAATTCCAGCGTATTGGCGACCCAATCCGGCGATCCCGGGGAGCCGAATCCCGACACCAGCATTCTAAAGCCCGCTCTCGCATCCGCCGCGTCGGAGAACCTTTCTCGATATGCCTGGTCCCATACGGTGCAGTAATCCACGTCGTGCTGATCGGGCCGACCTGAGACGGAACGGAGAAGTTCGAGACTCCGCGCCGATGGACCCTCGCGACCGAGTCGGATCAAGGCCTGGGTCAGGTGCTCCACGGCCGGCGCCAGTGTGGAGTCCTTGCGAACGCTGACCTCGAACAGCGCGACCGCGGAATCGATCGGCTCCCCCCAGAGTCCGCCCCGGTGGTACATCTCGTCGGCGTAGAGAAGAGTCGGATACGCCTCCTCGGGAAACCGGATCGCCGCTTCCCGCAGTCGCTCCAGCTTCTCTTCGTAGGGCGCGATCCGCGCCGCCAGCAGTATCGAGTCCCGGACAGGCAGCTTTGCGGATCCGCGCCGGTGCAGCTCCTCCAGGTCGACCTCCACTGCCGCGTGAGCGAGCCAGCGCTGTGCCTCGGAGAGATGCCACTCCGCCAGAGCGAAGTCCGGCTCCAGGGCGATCGCCTGGCTGAACAGAGCGACGGCGTCCCGCAGGGCATCCTCCCGAAAAGACCGTTTTCCCTCCAGAAACGAGAGAACCGCATCCGCGGAGTACTCCCGCAGGACGCCGGCCTCGTCGGAACTCACGTTGGTGAGGCCTGCGCCGCCCAGTCCTTCGAGCACGACGTGGAAAAGGGCCTGCCCCACGCCGATCGTGTCGCCGGGCTCCACGATCTGACGATGCGGACCCTCAGACCTCTGCCCCTCGTGCAGGAATGCGGTCACCAGCCAGGCGCCGTTCGCCTCCGAGATCCGACACTCCGTGACCCAGTCGGCGCCCAGCGCCTCCGACCAGCCGGGCCAGTCCTCGCTCTGCAGGGCATCCCGGTACCGCTCCCAGCTGCTCAACGTCTGCCTTTCACTGAGCACCCGGACGTCGCGGAGCGCATCGAGCTGCGTCGTGGCGTACGACCGGGCGTATCGGGCGACCCCGGGATCGACACCGGGCGAGCTGCACGGAAGGACGGCGAGGTCGGCGGCCGGCGGCGCAAGAGGCCGGGGCCACACTTGCCAGACCAGGTACATCGAGAGAGCGCCGAGGAGAAGGACCGCGGCGCGGAGCCCCATCGAACGGCGACCGGTGGCACGGCGAAAGGCCCGAAGAAAGGCCTCTGCGTCCGACCATCGTCGCTCCGGGTCGGCATGCAGTGCGCGCGACAGAACGGATCGCAGACGCAGGGGAACTCCGGACCAGTCAGCCTGAGACGGTGCCTGGTAAGAGACCCAGCGGCGGCCCGTGAATGCTTCGTACATGGCCATCGCGGCCGAGTAGAGGTCTGACCGGACGGATGCTTCGCCACCGGCCAGCTGCTCGGGAGACATGTAGGCGGGCGTGCCCGGCGATCCGGCCGCGGTGACGGTCGGCCCCACTTCGGCCATTTCCTTGCTGATGCCGAAGTCCGCCAGGAGCGCGCGGTCCGAACATACGAAGATGTTTCCCGGCTTCACGTCGCGGTGGACCCGTCCGCTCGCATGCGTCGCGACCAGCGCCGAGAGGAGGTTCGCTCCGAGTCGGATCGCCTCGTCCCGAGGCAATGCACCCTCTTCGACCAAACGGTCCCGCAGGGTCGGAGCGTCCACGAAGTCCATCACGTAGTACTGGAGACCACCTGCCGAGTCGCACTCGTGGATGGCGACGATATTCGGGTGGGAAACCGCTGCGAGCGCGCGGGCCTCCCTCAGGAATCGTTCGGATCCGACAGCGGTGGCCAGTTCCGGGCGGAGCACCTTGATGGCCACGAGGCGATCGAGAGTGTTGTCCTCGGCTTGAAATACGCGTGACATGCCACCGGCGCCGATCTCACCGAGCACCCGGTATCGAGGCGCGACAGTCTCGGCGAGCCGAAC
>JARRPS010000103.1:0-7032 GCA_037382625.1 Gemmatimonadota bacterium
TTGAGATGGGCTGCTCCGGCCGCGCCCTTCCGGACCCAGTCCACGCCGGCGCTGACGAGAAAGATGCTCAGGTCGAGGCCCGAGTTGAGCGCTCCGTTCGCGATGCTCCACGCCACGGAGGCGCGCTCATCGTCGAAACCGCGGCTGATCACGATCACCAGCTTCCGTGCCATCGTTTGCCTCCTCTTGCTTGGTTCTTCGGGCGAAATCCGCCGTCTCGAACAGGAATGCGGAATCGGAGGCCCAGGTGTGACATCCGCGGGGAGGAGCCGGGTGAGGACCTCGCAGTGGCGTCAGCCGGATCCGTCGCCGGGCTCGAGGGGAATCCCACGCTCGAAGGAAAGCTCCCCGGTCAGGACCGGAATCCCCTCGGGCGCCCCTTCATCGCCCGGCCTGCGGTCCGCTTCCACGTACCGCGTCCCGTCGAAGGTGTGCCGTACGAAGGACGCCGGCATGCCTCCCCCGGACTCGGGTCGAACGAGGTCGTGCCAGCCCCCGGACTCGACGGGCGAGACGATGAGCGGGAGTCGACTGATCGGAAAGTCGTTGATCAGCTCGTAGCGGTCGCCGGCCTCCCGGAACAGGAAGAGGGTGCAACCGCCAGTGCCGCAGAAGAAGGGGCCCAGCATGTAGGCGAACACCTCGTCTCTTCCATCACCGTTCAGGTCGACGCGGCCATGGACATACCTCGCCTTTCGGCTCTCCTCGTCATCACCCACGATTTCGCGGGTGTACGAGGGTGCCGCAGCCCGGATCGCCGCCTCGAGCTTCTCGTCGGGCTCTGTGCGGAAGTCGTGCTCCTGGTAGGGTTGCCAGGCGAGAATTCCGCCATCGGCCATGAGACTCAGGTAGAGTCGCCCGTCGCGCAGCAGATACCCCCGCACGTAGGGCAGCTGTGCGGCGATCCGCTCGTCGAGATTCGGAGGCGCGCACTGGGCGCTCGTCGTCACCAGCGGGCCGAACTCGAACCGGCCGTTGGAGGGGTCTGCGCTCGGCTCCGCGAACCAGGTGCCGGTCGCGCGATTGCAGTCCAGCCGGATCGCCGCCGTGCCGTCATTGTTGAGGCGAAGGGTGAACCGGGAGGCATCCTCTGGCCGGGTCGTGCCGACAGCATCGTCCATCGACTGCAGCTCGACCAGCATCCAGGTGGTGCCGGCGAGATCCGTGCCGGGGACCTCGGATTCGGCCCCGGCAGACGATTGTGACAATCCAGCGGAATCGGCCGTCGTCAGCGCCTCGGCTTCCGAGTCCGGCGCGTTCTCCTGCGACGAATCACAACCCAGGAACGCCGTCACCGCTGCCAGCGCCGCCAGCGTTCCGACACGCCGGGCCGCTGCCCTGAGCCCTCCGCTCATCTCACTTCGTTTCCCTCCCGTTGCCCCGCGCTCGCTGCTCACCTCCCTTCGGAGGCGCGATCCACATCGCCGGGACCCGCCGAGACCATGTCGCCCTTGAGGTACATGTCGAACCACCTCAGCTGTTCCCACAGCACGTGCTCGATGCTCTCCCGGGCCCGATATCCGTGGTCTTCGAAAGGCAGTAGGACCAGGCGGGCGGTTCCACCCGATCCTCGCACGGCCTCGAAGAACACCTCCGACTGTGGCGTCAGGGTTCCCGGATTCGAATCGTCGTCCCCATGGATGATCAGGACCGGTTCGTCGACCTGGTCGGCGAAGAAGGTCGGCGAGACCTGTATGTAGACGTCGCGGGCCTCGAACAGGGAACGACGCTCGGACTGGAAGCCGAACGGCTGGACGGTCTTATTGTACGAACCGCTGCGGGCGATGCCGGCCCGGAACAGGTCGGTGTGCGCCAGCAGATTGGCCACCATGAGTCCGCCGTGGCTGTGTCCGATGATACCGATCCGGTCGGGGTCGGCGACTCCCAGATCGACGGCCTTGGCCACGGCCGCCTCGGCGTCGGCCACCAGCTGCGGCACGAAGCTGTCGTAGGCGGTTTCCGGGTCGCCGATCATCGGCATGGCGGTCTGGTCGAGCACGGCGTATCCGCGCATCAGGAAGAAGAGATGCGAGGGACCGTAAACCCGCATGAACCGCTGCGCCGATCCGCGCACCTGGCCGGCCGTGGCGACGCTGGAATACTCGAGAGGATAGGCGTAGAGCACGGTCGGAACCCGCGTGCCCTCCACGTAGCCCGGCGGCAGCATCAGCTGGAAGCTGAGCGGCACGCCGTCGGCCCGCTCGTAGCGCACGAGGCGCTTCTCGATCTCGCGCAGCTGGGGCGCCGGATCTACGAATCGCGTGATCGGCTCGCGCGTCAGGGCCCGCTCGGGCTCGCCTTCTGCGGCTTCGATCGACCCGCCCAGCGCCGCCAGATAGTAATTGGGAACGTCTTCGGCCGATTCGGAGCTGATCACGAAGTGATCTTCGTCGCCGGCGAACTCCACGAAATACTCGTAGCGATCGGGGTCGCTGCGGAACAGGCGCTCCGTCTCACCCGAGTTCAGGCTTCTCAGGTCGAGGAAGGGTCGGTCGCCCTGGTCGGTGGCGCCGCTGCCGCGGAAGTAGACCGCATCCCCTTCCTGGCGCATCACCCACTGACCGTTGGGCAAGGGTCGGAACACCGGAGAGCCCGGGTCCCCGTAGCGGTCGTCCTCGTCGATGTCGAACCACAGGCGGGAGGTTCCCTCGTCCACATCGAGAAGCCAGACGTAGATCCGCCGACGCATCCGTTCTCTCTGCGAGAGCATCAGCATGCCGCCTTCCTCGCCCCACGTGTCCGTCCCCATGATCCGGTGCTCGGCCCGGAAGACCTCCTCGGGCTCTCCCGTGAACGGAGCGTCGAGGCGCATGAGACGGTCGCGATGAGAGACCTCGGCGAGGGGATCGCCACCGTCGAGCGCCTCGACCCAGTAGAGCTCATGGGGGGCGGTGTTGCGCCAGGATACGGAGCGGGGACCCATCGCCACGCCCTGGACCGGTACGGCGTCGGCCAGCGGAAGCGATGCGATGGTCGCCACCCGATCACCGCTCTTGTCCCACACCTCGATCTCGCTGGCGAAGCGCCACCAGGCGACCTCGTGCGACCACGGACCGACGAGGCGCTCGACCAGGAGAAACTCGCCATCGGGAGAGAACTCGGCCATCGAGTAGGAAGCGGCCGGGCCGACGAGCTCGATTCCGCCGTCGACCGGATCGACGATGATCAGCTCCGAGGAAGTGTAGTAGTCGAACAGGGCATCGTCGTGGGCCGTTTCCAGAAGATTGCGTGCCTCGTAAGTGGATCGGGCGGAGGCACCCTCCCCTTCCACGATCCCGGGCCCGGCCGGAATCGGCGGCGGCTCGGGAGCCGGCCCTCGCTCCGGAATCCGGCGCACCAGAAGGCGATCCTGGCCCGGGAGCCAGCTCACCCCGACCCCCATCAACGGGTTGACTTCGATCGACTCGACCCGGCTCACGTCACCCTCGACCGAGCCCACCCACAGTCCGATGTGATCGGCGGACTGCACCGTCAGTGCGAAGCGCTCTCCGTCAGCGGTCCAGTCGACCGTCATCACCTCCGAGTCGTCGGGCAGCTCGAGCGGGATCGTCGCGCCCCCATCGACCCGCACCAGGCGCGGAGCGGTGCCCCCGTGCTGACCGTGGTATCCGTTGGTGGCCGGATTTACTCGCATGCCGGCCAGCTTGTGCATCGGTCCGGCCAGCTCGGCGAGCGGGGGGTAGAGCACCGGGTCCGCGAGCAGCATGTACTCACCCGTCGGAGCCGTCCACACCCTCGGCAGCTGCGGCGCGTAGAGCACCTCCAGCACATCCGCGGGCGGGGACTGCCACCCCTCGGCCGGCTGCGTGCCGATTTCCTGCGCCGGTGCCCCCGGCGCGAAGAGCATGGCGGCGACGATCCACGCCGTGAGATGGGATGGAGCCGCTATCGATCGTGTCATTCCTGACCTCCCGTACCAGGCGCCTCTTTCGGGCAGATTCCTGTTCTGCGAACATATCATGGTTCAAGTGAATCCACCCGCTAACTCGACAGGGGTTGAAGTCATGAGTGATTCGAGAAGGTGCCCGTTTTCGCATGCGGCCGGAGGCGGAACGACGATCCGGGACTGGTGGCCGAACCAGCTCCGGCTGGACATCCTCCGGCAGCATTCCTCGAAGTCCGATCCGATGGGAGAGGACTTCGACTACGCCGAGGCATTCAACAGCCTCGACTACGACGCCCTCAAGGCCGACCTGCATGCCCTGATGACGGATTCACAGGACTGGTGGCCGGCCGACTTCGGTCATTACGGACCGCTGTTCATCCGCATGGCGTGGCACAGCGCCGGCACGTACCGGATCGGTGACGGGCGGGGCGGCGGCGGGACCGGCAGCCAGCGATTCGCGCCGGTCAACAGCTGGCCCGACAACGTGAACCTCGACAAGGCGCGACGGCTGCTCTGGCCGATCAAGCAGAAGTACGGTCGCAAGATCTCGTGGGCCGACCTGATGATTCTCGCGGGCAACGTGGCCCTCGAGTCGATGGGCTTCGAGACTTTCGGGTTCGCGGGCGGACGCGAGGATGTCTGGGAGCCCGAGCTCGACATCTACTGGGGCGCAGAAGACACATGGCTGGGTGACGAGCGGTACACGGGCGACCGGGACCTCGAGAATCCCCTCGCCGCCGTGCAGATGGGCCTGATCTACGTGAACCCGGAGGGACCGAACGGCAACCCGGATCCGGTGGCGGCGGCACGCGACATCCGCGAGACCTTCGCCCGAATGGCGATGAACGACGAGGAGACCGTCGCGCTGATCGCCGGTGGCCACACCTTCGGCAAGTGCCACGGGATGGGCGATGCGACGATGGTCGGCGCCGAGCCGGAGGGCGCGTCGATCGAGGAACAGGGCTTCGGCTGGAAGGGCGAGGTGGGAACGGGAATGGGGGCCGACACGATCACCAGCGGCCTCGAAGTCACCTGGACGACCACTCCGACGAAGTGGAGCAACGACTACTTCCGGCACCTGTTCGAGTACGAATGGGAGCTCACGAAGAGCCCGGGCGGAGCCTACCAGTGGACCCCGAAGGACGGCGCCGGCGTCGGTACCGTTCCGGATGCCCACGATCCCACCAGGCGTCATGCGCCGGCGATGCTCACGACCGACCTCTCGATGCGCTTCGACCCGGAATACGAGAAGATTTCGAGGCGGTTCTACGAGAATCCGGAGGAGCTGGCGGACGCCTTCGCCCGCGCGTGGTTCAAGCTCACCCACCGTGACATGGGCCCGATCTCACGGTACCTCGGTCCCGAGGTCCCGGAGGAAGAACTGATCTGGCAGGACCCGATCCCCGCCGTCGACCACGAGTTGATCGATGACCAACAGATCGCGTCCCTGAAGGAGAAGATCCTCGAATCCGGCCTGTCCGTCGGCGAACTGGTCTCGACCGCCTGGGCGTCGGCGTCCACGTTCCGTGGTTCCGACATGCGCGGCGGAGCGAATGGCGCTCGCATCCGCCTGGCGCCGCAGAAGGACTGGGAGGTCAACCAGCCGGAACGGCTGGCGAAGGTGCTCGAGACGCTCGAGGGCATCCGGGAGGAATTCGACGGGACGGTGTCGATGGCCGACCTGATCGTCCTGGCGGGCTGCGCAGGGGTGGAGAAGGCGGCGAAGGACGCCGGCCACGATGTCACCGTCCCCTTCACGCCGGGCCGGATGGATGCGTCGCAGGAACAGACCGACGTCGAGTCGTTCGAGTATCTCGAGCCCGCGGCCGACGGATTCCGCAACTACCGGAAGGCCCGCTACGACGTCTCGGCCGAGGAGCTGCTGGTCGACCGGGCGCAGCTGCTGACGCTCACCCCGCCCGAAATGACCGCGCTGGTCGGGGGTCTGCGGGTACTCGGGGCCAACTTCGACGAGTCCCCGCACGGGGTGTTCACCAGCCGGCCCGGAAAGTTGACCAACGACTTCTTCGTCAACCTGCTCGACATGGGCACCGCCTGGACTGCGGTGAACGAAGACGAGGAGGAGTTCGAGGGCCACGACCGTGCGTCGGGAGAGTTGAAGTGGACCGGCACGCGCGTAGACCTGGTCTTCGGATCGAATTCCGAGCTCCGGGCGCTGGCAGAGGTATACGGCTGCGCGGATGCGGAGGGAAAGTTCGTCTGCGATTTCGTGGCGGCGTGGAACAAGGTGATGAACCTGGATCGCTTCGACCTCGACTGACTCGGGCGACCGGGATGGGATGAGACGAGGGGCCCGAAGCCGGGTGGCTTCGGGCCCCTCGCCGTTCTGCGTTTCTGGCGCTGTCAGGAGGGCGCTACCGCCTCCTATCGATTGCAGTTCACGCTCAGCTGACCGTTGGGACCGGGGGTCGCCACGATGTGACAATCCTCCTGGGGACCCAGTCCGAAGTCGTTGAACAGGGTGACGCCCCGAGCGTTGACGACCCCTTCCAGTTCACCGAAGAGCAGGTCGCCCTTGCAGATGTAGTTTTCGTTGCCGCTGGGCGTCATCACGATTCGCGACCCTCCCGTGTAGCCGCCGAGGTTGCCCTCGTTGTCCAACGCCGCCACGAAGCAGAACCCTTCACCGAATTCCGCCCGTTGAATCCCGAGCTCGAGATTGCGCGCCTCCAGCGAGCTGGGCGACCTCGATTTGGACATCAGCGCTGTCTGTGACTCAGCGGTTGCATCTGCAGCCGACGGCGCCGTGGAAGATTCGCAGGCGACGATTCCCAGTGCGGCAAGCAGCCCGAGCGTGACAGTTGTTCGGCCCATGGTGCGATCCTCTCGATTAAATGGCTGGAGCGCTTCAATAATGGCGCACCACTCTCGCCAGGATCGCTCGATTCTGTCAATTGTCGCGTGGCTCCCACAACGAGGGGCTCCGGGATTTATCCCGGCGGTGGTGTCGCCCCTGGCGACCGGCGGTGCGAGCTCGGGGCGTTCGTCCACCGTGCGAGCTCCCGGCTCGCTCAGGGCTTTGCGCTGCCGCGGGTCGGGTGCCCCAGCGGTGACGCGATCAGCAGGGCCGCCAGCACGTAGACAGCGAGCAGCATCAGCGTGCCCGGAAGGCGGTGGTCGCTGAG
>JARRPS010000104.1:0-6940 GCA_037382625.1 Gemmatimonadota bacterium
AGATCCTGTCGATCGCATACGCCGCCGATGGCCAGCACCAGGACACGGGCGGAAAGGTCGTTCACGCGGCCCCTCGCACGACGTCGCAGATCGTATCAAAGTCGATCTCGAAGGGAACCGGCCGCTCGTCCTATCGCGGCCTCTGCAAGGTCTACGAGGGCGCGGTGGATTCGAAGTCGAACGTCGAGTGCGACGCGCTGCTGCTGAACGACACCTCGCGCACCGACACCTATCCCTATATCGAGATCGACGAGAACCGGTCGACCATCGGTCACGAGGCCTCGGTTTCGAAGGTCGGCGAGGAGCAGCTGTTCTACCTGATGAGCCGGGGTCTCAGCGAAGAGCAGGCGATGACGATGGTCGTCCGCGGCTTCATCGAGCCGATCGCGAAGGAGCTTCCGCTGGAATATGCGATCGAGCTCAATCGGCTCATCGAACTGGAGATGGAAGGCAGCGTCGGCTGAGCGAGTTCGCTCGAATCGGATCGTCAAGGAATACGAGAACAGGAGCAGGACGTTGTCCGAGGGAACGACAGTGACGGAGCCGGGCGCCGAGATCGGCGCCCAGAACTCCCTGGAGAGCTGGCTGAAGGGCCGCAGCGAGCCGGAACTGCTCGCCGCCCGTCGGCGCGAGGCCTGGGCCGACTGGCTGGCCGAGGAAATGCCCACGCGGCGCTCCGAGGAATGGCGATATACGGACATCAGCGGGCTGGATCCGGAGACCTACCTTCCGGCCAGCCGCAAGGCGGAACGCGTTCGGTCGCGGGACGATCTCCCGCTGGCGGTGCGCGAAGTGCTCGACGGCGACCAGAAGCGCAGCGCCGTGCTGGTCCGGCACAACGGGGCCGTGGAGCACCTCAGGGTGGACGAAGAGCTGGCGCGGCTGGGGGTCGTCTACGGCCCGATCGAGGAGCTCGCCGTCAGCCGTCCGGAGCTGCTGGAGGAGTTCCTGTTCCGCAGCGACGTGGCTCCGCACGAGCGGAAGCTGTGGGCACTGCATGCAGCGCTCCTCTCCGGCGGATACCTGCTGTACGTGCCGAAGAACGTCGCGCTGCCGCACCCGGTCCACGCCCTCCGCTACCTGGACGAGGAAGGCGCGCTGCTCTCGACGCACTCGTTGATCATCGCGGAGCGCGGGGCGGAGATCACCTGCATCGATGAGTACCTGTCGCCCGACCTCGCGACCGGATCGCTGAGCCTGAACGGCGTGGAGATCTTCGGTTCCGAGAACGCCGTGGTCCGCTATCTGTCGCTGCAGCACTTCGGCTCCGGGGTGCGCCACTTCAGCATGCAGCACGTGAACACCGGCCGGGACAGCACCCTGAACGTCTGCAACGTCACCCTCGGCGCCGATCTCGCGCGCTGCGACGTCTCCAGCCACCTGCTCGGACCGGGCTCGGACAGCGAAATGCTGGCCCTGTGGTTCGGCGATCGCGACCAGCACTTCGATCATCACACGCTGCAGAATCACGCCGCCCCGCACGCCCGCAGCGACCTTCTGTTCAAGGGGGCCCTGGCCGGCGAGGCGAAGAGCGTGTTCCGCGGCATGATCCGGGTGGCGAAGCACGCGCAGCTCACCGACGCCTACCAGACCAACCGGAACCTGCTGCTCAGCGACGATGCGGAGGCGATCACGCTGCCCAGCCTCGAGATCGAGGCCGATGACGTCAAATGCTCGCACGGGGCGACCGTCGGCCAGGTGGACGAGGCGCAGCTCTTCTACCTGATGAGCCGGGGCCTGTCGCGCGGCGACGCCGAGCGCCTGCTGGTGCTCGGGTTCTTCGACGAGGTGCTCGGCCGGGTTCCCCTCGAGGGCGTGCGCGACCGGGTGCGCGAGGCGATCGAACGCAAGATCGGTCTCGTCACGTGAGCGCTTTCGTGACAGTCGCGCGCATCTCGGAAGTCCCGGAGAACGGACTGGTGCCCGTGGAGGTCGACGGGGTGAAGATCGTGCTCGCCAACTCGCGGGGCACGGTGCACGCCTTGCACGATGAGTGCTCGCATGAGGAGTTTCCGCTCTCCGATGGAGAGGTGGTGGGCGATCAGGTCACCTGCCTGCTGCACGGGGCCCGGTTCGACCTCCGGACCGGGGCGGCGAAAGCGTTGCCCGCCGTCAAGCCGGTAAAGATCTACGAGTGCCGGGTCGAGGGCGACGAGATCCAGGTCAGACTGGACTGAGAGACTGCGTGGCGGGACAATGACCCGGAAAGCGCTGGAGGTGGAGAGGATCCGGAACGACTTCCCGATCCTCAACCGGAAGATCCACGGTCAGCCGCTGGTCTACCTGGACAACGCCGCCAGCTCCCAGAAGCCGGCCGCCGTGGTCGCGGCGGTTTCCGGGTACTTCCTCAACTCCCACGCCAACGTGCACCGCGGCGCGCACCATCTGAGCGTGGAAGCCACCGATGCCTACGAATCGGCTCGCGCCGTGGTGGCGGACTTCATCGGCGGCCGCACCAAGGAGCTGATCTTCACGCGCGGCACCACCGAGTCGATCAACCTCGTGGCGAACAGCTGGGGCGGGGCGAACCTGGGAGAGGGTGACGAGGTCCTGCTCACCCTGATGGAGCACCATTCCAACCTGGTGCCCTGGCAGCTCATTGCCGCACGCACCGGGGCCAGGCTGACGTTCGCGGGCCTGACCGGGGAGGGGCGCCTGGACCTGGACGATCTCGCCGCGAAGATCGGCCCCCGCACCCGCATGGTCGCCCTCACCCACGTGTCCAATACCCTCGGAGTCGTGAACCCCGTCGCCGAGGTCGCCCGCCTGGCGCACGAGGCCGGGGCCCTGTGCCTCGTGGACGGGGCGCAGTCCGCCCCGCACCTGGAAGTGGACGTGGTCGACATCGGCTGTGATTTCTACGCGTTCAGCGGTCACAAGATGTGCGGGCCCACCGGCGTCGGCGCGCTGTGGGCCCGCAAGGAGCTGCTCGAAGAGATGCCGCCCTGGCAGGGCGGCGGAGAGATGATCTCCGAGGTGCACCTCGAGCATTCCACCTGGGCCGCCGTGCCGCACAAGTTCGAAGCGGGAACACCGAGCGTCGGTGATGCCGTGGGGCTCGGGGCCGCGGTCCGCTACCTGTCGGCTCTGGGCCTCGAGGTGATCCATGCGCACGAGATCGCGCTGACGGAGTATGCCCTGGAGCGGTTGACCGAACTGGACGGGTTCGAGCTGTTCGGGCCGCGTGAGGACCGGGTGGGCGTGATCTCGTTCCGATTCGGCGACATCCACGCCCACGACCTGGCCACCATCCTGGACGCGCGGGGCATCGCCATTCGCGCCGGACACCACTGCAACCAGCCGCTGATGCGGCACCTGGGGGTGGATGCGACGGCGCGCGCCAGTCTCTACCTTTACAACACTCGCGCCGAAATCGACGCGCTGGTGGAGGGACTGCTCGCCGCAAAGACGCTGTTCGGCGGGTTCGCCTGAACTCGTTCGGGCACCTCGGTCTGCCTCCCTGCGCTCGCATCCTGCAACCCGGATATCCCGGCCGATGAATGACCACCGGATGCCCGGAGCGGGCCACGACACCGAGGTCCAGCTCCAGCAGCTCTATCAGGAAGTGATCCTCGATCACTACCGGAAGCCGAGGAACAAAGGGGTGATCGAGAAGTCCACTCACCAGCTCACGCTCAACAATCCGTTGTGCGGAGATGTCGTCGAACTGCAGTTGCTGGTAGAGGACGGCACGATCGTGGACGCGGCCTTCGAGGGGAGCGGATGCTCGATCAGTCAGGCTTCGGCCTCGATGATGACCGAGCGGCTGAAAGGCCGTCCGGTGGCGGACGCGCTGACGCTGGACGAGACCTTCACGCGCATGCTTCACGGAGATGAGGCGGCGGCAGCGGACGAGGACCTCGGAGACCTGCGGGCACTGGCCGGCGTATCTCGATTCCCGGTTCGCATCAAGTGCGCCCTCCTCGCCTGGAACTGTCTGGAAGAGCTGGTCGGGCCCGGGTCGTGACACGCGCGTGATCGGACGCATTCTGCAGGGCGTCGGAGGTGTCTACCGGGTCTTCGTCGACGGTACGGAGTTCGAGTGCTCGCTGCGGGGGCGCATCAAGCAGGGCGAGGGATCCATCGCCGTCGGGGACCGGGTTGAGATCGAACGTCAGGCGGACGGGAGCTGTCGGATCGAGGCTGTCCTTCCGCGGCGCACCGAGCTCTCGCGACGGTCCTTTGCGAAGCGGAAAGAACAGGTGCTGGCGGCCAACGTGGACCAGCTCGCGGCGGTCCTGTCACTCACCCGCCCCGAGCCCGACCTGTTCCTGCTCGACCGGCTTCTCGCGGTAGCCGAACTGAACGCCCTCGATGCATTCATCGTGCTCAACAAGATGGACCTCGATGGCGGGACGGAACGTGAGGGGGTCTTCCCTTCCAAGCTTCCCGATTCTCTGCACCCGTACCTGCTGGCCGGATACGAGGTCATCCCGACGAGCGTGATGTCCGGTAGAGGAATCGAGGCGCTTCGGGCCCGGCTGGAGGGTCGGGTGACGGTGTTCGCCGGCGCCAGCGGAGTAGGCAAGTCGAGTCTCCTCAATGCCGTGCTGCCCGGCCTCGAACTGCGCGTCGGCGACGTTGGGACCCGTTCCGGTCGGGGTCGGCACACCACCACGGCCGGACAGTTGATTCCCCTGACCGAGAGCTCCTTTATCGCCGACACGCCGGGGGTGCAGAATTTCGAGCCGGCTGCCCTCGAACCGGGTGAGCTGTCGGCTGTATTTCGCGAGTTCCGGCCCTATCTGGACGCGTGCCGCTTCGCGAACTGCCGGCACCGGGACGAGCCGGGCTGCGCCGTTCGGGAGGCCGTGAAAGATGGACGGTTGAGCGAACGTCGGCATGAGAGCTATCTCGCTCTCCTGGAATCGGCCGAGAAGGCGATACGTCCCTGGGAGCGGCACGGGCCGTGAGAGAGGACCGCACCCACCCGGAGAAGGTCATCCGGGCGCTCATGCACCCTCCGCCGATCCGACTGCCTGACTCCGAGTGCGACGTGCGAGCCGCCGTCACGCTGATCCTGGCTCCCGACGAAGGAGGGGCGGTCTCCGGGCTTTTCGTCATGCGAGCCGACCGCGACGGAGATCCCTGGTCGGGACACGTGGCGCTTCCCGGCGGACGCCGCGAAGCCGGCGACCGCGATCTGATGGAAACGGCTCGCCGCGAAACCCTCGAGGAAACAGATGTGCGGCTCTCCCGGAGCGACTACCTGGGGCGTCTGAGCGAAATCCACCCTCGCAGCGCGCATCTCCCCTCCATCGGAGTGACACCGTTCGTAGCCTGGCTCCCGCGGCGCCCCGAGGTTCGGGAGAACCCGGAGCTCGCGGGACACCTGTGGGTCCCCCTGGAGACACTCTCTTCCGCCGACGCGCGCTCCACCTTCGTTCGCCCGACTCCCGTCGAGCGAGTCTTTCCGACGATCGAGTACGCCGGCGCCGTGATCTGGGGACTGACTCTGGCCATCGTCGACGAATTCGTCGATCGCCTGCTCACAGTGAAGTAAAGGGCCATCACTTTACAGCTATGGGTCTGGCAGCCAGTCTCCCCCAGCCTGATAATCCAGATGCAGATAGGGCGCTTTACAATATAGTAAGGCGCCCTATCGGCGATTTGGGATCACGTACGGCTTTCCGCGGTGATTGTCCGGCTCAGTCCACCCAGTCGGCAATGAACAGGTTGGTCTCCCGCGGCAGCTCGTTCCCCCGGTTGGAGGCGAAGATCAGCTTCGAGCCGTCGGAGTTGAACATCGGAAACCCGTCGAAGTCGCCCGTGTGCGTAATCTGCTCGAGGTCCGTGCCATCGACGTTGATCGCCCACAGGTCGAATTCACGGCCGCTCGGATCGCCCATATTGGAGGAGAAGATCAGTCTCTCGCCGGAGGGGAACATATATGGGCCGAAATTCGCGGCGCCGTTGTCGGTGATCTGCCGCTTGTTGCTCCCATCGGCGTCCATGATCCAGATGTCGAGCTGCGAGGGACGGATCATGTCCTGGGCCAGCAGCCGCTCGTAGTCGGCGAGCTCGTCGCCCTCCGGGTGTGAGGCGCGGTAGATGATCTTCGTCCCGTCGTACGAGAAGAACGGCCCTCCATCGTATCCGGGCGTGTCGGTGAGACGGGTCAGCTCCGAACCGTCGGTGCGCATCTTGTAGATATCCAGGTCCCCTTCGCGCATCGAGGTGAATACGATCCACTCTCCGTCGCGCGAAAGCGTCGGCTCCGCGTCGTAGCGGGGATTGTCGGTGAGGGGAGTGAGGTTCGAGCCGTCCAAGTCGGACACGAACACATCGTATCCGGGGAAGAGTCCCCAGACGTAGCCCTGGGACATGTCCGGATCCGGGGGACATTCCTCACCGGCCAGGTGGGTCGATCCGTAGACGATCTTGTCGGTGCCGGGAATGAAGTAGCCGCAGGTCGTGCGTCCCTTGCCCGTGCTCACCAGGCGCAAACCGCTGCCGTCGGGACGCATCACGAACTGCTGGTCGCAGGTCCCGTCCCGCGGCGTGGCCTGGAAGATGATCCACTCGTCATCCACCGACCAGTAAGCTTCCGCGTTCTGCCCGCCGAAGGTAAGCTGACGGAGGTTCTTCAGGTGCACTTCGTCATCATGTATGAGGGAATCCACCGCCCGGGATCCCGTATCGAAGCCCGGATCTGCGGCCGCGACCGTCGGCACCGGCGTCTCCATCCCGCCCTCGGTCGATTCCGCCGCCTGCTCCGCCTCGCCTCCACAGGCCGTGAGGCCCATGAACAGGAACAGTGCGATCGTAGCGCCCGCGCTGCGGGGCGAACGGACTATTCCAGCTCCTCGCGTATCGCGCAAAGGATGTCCTCCACTATCTCGTCCCAGGCCGTGTCATCCGTCCTGGTCACTGTGATGAAATTGTCGACCATGAACAGGGCCCTGACGCCCTGGATCCCGAACAGTCGCTCCGCCAGCGG
>JARRPS010000105.1:0-7893 GCA_037382625.1 Gemmatimonadota bacterium
GCCCAGGCGCCGGTCACGAGTCTCGGACTCGGCTATCCTGTGGTTCCGCTCGACGCGCGCGCCGCGGCCATGGGAGGAACTGGACTCGGACTGATGGGCGGTACGCTCTCCGGACGGAACCCAGCCGACTTGAGAGGGTTCTCGCGACCTTCGCTGGGAATCACTTACGCGCCAGAGGCGGTGGATGTGAAGTCTCCCGGTACGTCGCAGACCACCGGTCGAAGCCGGCTGGCGATCGTCCAGGCCGTGGTTCCGCTCCGGTCCTGGACCGTCGGTATGTCCTTCGCCTCGGGACTCGACCAGGACTGGAGCGTTTCGCTCCAGGATACTCTCGAGAGTTCTTACGGAGACTTTCCGTACGACGAGCGACGCGAGCATGACGGGGGCGTCAGCATGGTCACGCTCGGAGTCGCGCGACAGATTGACAGATTCAGTGTCGGCATCGACGGAACCCTGCTTACCGGCAGCCTGCGCCAGACCTTCTTCCGACGCTTCGACGTGGCCGTCGACGACCCGGGACGAGCGGTTGAAGTCGCGAGCGGCGAAGCGCGCTTCAGTTGGTCCGGTCTGCGCTTGCGCGGCGGCCTCGCGACGGCGATCGGGTCACGCGTGAGGGTGTCGGGACAGATCGGGATCAGTACTGATCTTAAGGCCACTCGTGACACCATTGGAGACGCGGAGACTTACGAGTTCGCAATGCCGCTGGAGTGGTCGGTCGGAGGTAGCGCGCGGCTCGCCGAGAATCTTCTGGCGTCGGCTGCCGTCGGATTTGCCGATTGGTCGGCCACCGCCGCCGATCTGGAGGGTGGGGCGGCCTCCGACGTTCTCTGGTATGGAGCCGGACTCGAGTACGTGGGACTCGAGGTGTTCGGCGCCATGATGCCGTTACGAGCTGGATTCCGGCGAACCGACCTTCCGTTCCACAATCCGGCGGAAGAACCCCTGTCGGAGACTGCCGGTACGTTCGGAATCGGGATGGAGATTGGTGGTGGGCGGGCTGCCTTTGACGTGGCTCTGGAATTCGGTACTCGCGGCGATCTGGAGGCGAGCGGTCTGGAGGAAGGTTTCCGGCGGTTCTCGCTTTCGATGGCGCTGCTGCAGTTCTGAGCCGAAGAAGGTCGGTATGCCGAGCGGGGCCTATCCGATGAGCCGGTCGCGGATCTCCAGTGCCGCGAGCAGTTCCCGCTCGACGAGTGCCGGGTGAGTGATCGGCCAGTCATGCCCGCGGGAGACGTATCGCGTCTCGATGCATGAGCCTGCGGACCGGGCGAGGTAAGCGTCGTATTCGCGCTGGAGATACAGGCGGTCGCTTCGGGCCAGTACGAGTACCGAGCGAGGCGCTCGCCGAAAATGTGGAAGGCCCAGCCGATCGCCCTGCGTCCTTCGAGGCCCGCGTATTCCCGCGCTTGCAACAGGGCAGCGCGCGCGATCTTGCGCGGCCACCCCGCCTGAATCGGAATCATCGGCGCCAGAGCTACGGCCGGCCGGTTCCCGAGGAGGGCGAGAAGACCTCCGAACGAGTGGCCTGTCCGCGGGGCTTCCGGCGCGTAATGCGCGGCGAATCGGGTAACAAACGCCCGGTACGCCGTTACCGCGTCGGGCAACTCGGTGTGCGTTCGAAAAGAAAGGTCCGGCATGAACACGGTGAAATGGCGAGCGAGAAGACGAATGCCCTCCCGGTAGTTACGCGGATGCACTCCATACCCGGGCAGATACAGGAGAGGCCGATCGGGACCCTCGTGGATCTCCACGGGCACCTGCAGACCGTCGAAGGAGAACGAGTCGACGTGCGCCACCGGGCCATGCTACTCCGAACACGGGCTGCGGGCAAAGTCCCGGTCGGACCCGCTCGTGGAAGCGCGAATGCCGCGGTGCAGAAGCTTCCGGTGGACCCGGAGACCGTTTCGGCGGTACTTTCGGGCGCTCGAAGTTGCGAATTCGATGAGGACCGGACCCCAGAGATGATCTGTTGCCAGCAATGAATGCTCCTCTCGTCACCCTGCGCCGCGCAGACGGCCGGGAATCGGCGTCGGCCTCCGCGTGCGCTCCGATTTCAATGACGCGCCGGGCCTACATCGAGACTTACGGTTGCCAGATGAACATCGGTGACTCGGAGCTGATGAAGGGAGCGCTGGCAAAGCGCGGCTATCTACAGGTCCCGGCTCCGGAGCTGGCTGACGTGATCGTCGTGAATACGTGTGCGATCCGCGAGAATGCCGAAAAGCGCGTTCTGGGTCGCATCGGGCAGCTGCAGCGGGTGCGGCAGATCCGGCCGGATGTCGTGCTGGCCGTCACCGGATGCATGGCGCAGCGAATGGGTCCCGATCTGCTGGAGAAGGCTCCGGGCGTGGACCTGGTCGCAGGACCGGACTCCTATCGGCGTATCGCGGAGCTCTTGGATGGAATTCGCAGCGGCGGGATCGAGCGCGGGCAGCTGCTTCTCGAGCTCGACGAGGGGGAGAATTACGAGGGTGTTCCGGCGATACGAGGCGAAGGGACCGGCGCTTGGGTGACCGTGCAGCGAGGCTGCGACCACCGGTGCACTTTCTGTATCGTTCCATATGTACGGGGACCGGAGAAGAACCGGGACCCGAAGGAGATCCTCGCCGAGGTCAGGGCCGCCGCGGCAGCCGGCTACGCCGAGATCACGCTGCTGGGTCAGACGGTGAATTCCTATCGACATGGCGAGGTGCCGTTTGCCGGCCTGCTCCGAGACGTGTCCCGTGTCGATGGCGTGCGGCGCGTGAGATTCACCTCGCCCCACCCGAACGACGTGGACGATGCGTTGCTGCAGGTGATGGCGACGGAACCCGCGGTCTGCGCGCAGCTTCATCTACCGGTTCAATCGGGCTCGAATCGGGTGCTGCGGCGCATGGTGCGACGATATACCCGGGAAGAATTCCTCGCGATCGTGGACCGCGTCCGGGAGCGTGTCCCGGGGGTCGCCCTCAGCACCGACGTGATCGTCGGTTTTCCGGGGGAGACGGAGATGGACTTCGAGGAGACCCTGGACCTGATGCGCAGGGTCCGTTTCGACGACGCGTACATGTACCGAGATTCCCCCCGGGACGGCACACCCGCCACGCGGCTTCCTGCAGGAGATTTCGTCGATGACGAGACCTCCGGCCGGAGACTCTCGGAACTCATCTCGCGCCAACGGGAGATCCAGCGCGAGATCCACGAGACCGAGCTGGGGACCGTGGTCGAAGTACTGGTCGAACGGAAGGCCCGAACACCGGGGGATCTGCTGGGCCGGACGGAAGGCAACAAGGTGGTGGTGTTTCCGGCGGGGGGCTCACGAGTCGGGGAATTCATTCCGGTTCGACTCCTTTCCACGACTGGCGCGACGTTTCTCGGGAGAATCGTCCCATGAACGGAATTCTGGGTCGGGTTGCGATCGTACTGGGCTGCGCCCTTCTCGCAGCGCTCTTCACCTGGCTCAACGCGGGCGAATCGGTGACGCTGCGGCTGGGATTCATCACCCTCCGCTCGGTCTCTCTATCCGCCGTCGTGTTCGGCTCGATTCTGTTCGGCATGGGCCTGCTGTTCCTCGCCGGTCTGCGAGCCGATATCCGGACGCGCCGAATGCTCGAACGGTATCGTGAAGCGCTGGGAAAGGCGTCGCGTACGACGAGCAGCGGAGAGCCGGCCGACCCCAGCTGAGTCGCTGCGCCGGCGGGACCCTCGGAACGGTTCCGGTCCCGGGGTCGTTCGCCCCGTTGCGCCGGTGCTGCTGACGGCGCTCGTTCTTTCCGCCGGCATCGCGCAGGGCCTCTATCTTCCCGGAGCCCTGGCATTCCCCATCCTTCTCCTGATCGGCTCTCTGCTTCCGGCTTTCTCCGGAAGTCGGCCCGGACGACAGACGCGCTGCCGTGAGACCGGCGTACCCTGCACCGTGCTCCTGGCCGTGACCCTGGTCTGTGGCTCTCTTCTCGGGGCACGCGCCGGGATCGCCATTCGTCGTAGCTGCGAGTCGGCGCTCGTCTCGGGGTCCCCCATCATGGCACGAGGGACACTCACCGAAGACCTGGGCGCGGCCCGGAGTCCGGACTCGTCCCGTGGTGGCCGACGCGTCGGCCTCGAGCCGGCGGAGTTGTTCTCGAAGTCGGGTCGCTGCGAGATCCCCCGTCTCACCGCCTTTCTCGATCGTAGTGCCGAAAACCTGAGATCGGGCGACCAGATGGTGCTTTCGGGTGAATGGCTCCGACTGCGGACGACGCCCCCGGGCGGAAGCAGCCTCGACCTGCCGGGACGAACGGGGATCCTGGTGGAAGCCCGCACGGTCGACGCACCCGAGACTGTCACGGGCGCGGACTCGCGAATCCGGCATGGCGACGGGTACCTGACACTTCTCTTCCGCCTCCGGATCGCTCTTCGCGCCAGAGCGGCCCGGCGCCTACGCGAACGGCTTCCCGCCGCTGTGGATCCGACAGCCCGAGCGCTGCTTCTCGCTGAGCGCAACGACCTGTCCCCCGAATTGCGCCGCAACTTCGTCGACGCCGGCCTGGCGCATCTTCTCGCGATCTCGGGACTGCACGTCGGTATCGTCTCTGGACTGTTGGTCGCCATCGCATCATCGATTTTCCGGGGAGGGACCCGCTACCCGGCCGCTGCGACCGCGGTGGGGCTCTACGTGATCGTGCTCGGAGCACCTCTCCCGGCGCTTCGAGCCTGGATACTTCTGGCGGGGTGGTCCCTGGCGCGTTTCCGAGGCCGGCCCCTGCGCGGCGCAGATCTGCTGGGTGCGGCCGCGATCGTTGTTCTGCTCACCGACCCCAGCGCGCTGGCGACCCCCGGGTTTCAGCTGTCATTCGCGGGATTCTCAGGCGTGTCCCTGGGACTCGCGTCGTCCCGCGGGCTTGGTACGATCGTCGGATTTCCCCGCAGCGGTCTGCGAAGCGCCGCGGCCAGGACGGGCCGGAGTCTCCTCCTGGCGCTCGCCGCCGGAGCTGGAGCCTTCTTCGCGACGGCCCCGATCGCTGCTTGGCATTTCGGCCGGGTGGCTCCGGTCTCGATCGTCGCGAGTCTTCTCGGCACGCCCGTCGTGGCCGTCTCGATCTGGAGCCTGGCAGGAGCGTTGCTTCCCGATCCGTTGGGCGGAGCCTTCAGTGCGGCGGCTACGGCATTTCTCTCCCAGCTCCATAGTCTGGTGCTCTGGTTCGGTGAGCGGCCGGGTGCCCATTTCGACGTGACTCCGCCTTCCGTCTTTCTCTGGCTCTCCTGGGCTCTCGCCATCCTCGCCCTGACCGACGTGGCTCGTGGGGCCCGGTGGACTCGGGCGCTGGTCCCCCTGTTGGCAGCTCTATTCCTCCTGACGATCGGTCCCGCGACGGAGCGGTTGCTCGGGCGCTCGCGAAATGGCCAGCTCTGCACTCTCTCGGTCGGTCAGGGGGACGCCGCGATTCTGCGGACGCCCGCGGGACGCTGGGTCGTGTTCGACGGAGGTCCTTCGGCTCGGCCCGGTGCCGGCCGTGAAGCGGTGGCGGCGGCACTTCGCCGCAGGGGCGCCGGGAGTGTGGCCCTCGTCACCCTTTCTCATCCGGATCTCGATCACATCGGAGGGCTCGAGGCCGTGGTGGCGGAGTTTCCGGTCGGGGCCGTGCTCGATTCAGGAGACCCGATTCCTCGCGCCGCTTACGCACGGCTCCTGGCAATGGCTTCGGAACGGGGAATTCCGTGGCTGCGGGCCCGCAGCGGAGTGCGGGTGCACATCGACGCGGTCGAGATACTCGTCTTGGGCCCGGACTCCGACGGCGCCGGTACGGCCGAGAGCACCCGGACTGCTTCCAATGAATCCAGCCTGATTCTGAGGGTCGCGGCCGGAGACTTTCGATACGTGACCTCCGGCGACGCGACGAAGGAAGCGGAACAGCAAGCGCTTTCCACCTGGCCCGCCGAGTCGCTGCGGGCGGACATTCTGAAGGTCGGCCACCACGGGAGCCGCACCTCTACTTCTTCGGCCTGGCTGCAGACCGTTCGACCTTCCGTGGCGGTCATCTCGGCCGGGGCGGGCAATCGTTTCGGTCATCCCCATCGCGAGGTCACGGAGAGGATCGAGCGATCGGGCGTACCGCTACTGTGGCGCACGGACCGCAGTGGCACGCTATGCGTAGAGTTTCGACAGGACGGATTCTGGCGGATCGCCGGTCAGACCGCGTGGAACCGGGCGGCAGCGACCCGGCCCGAGCCGCGGCACGAAGATTGACTCGTATTGACGTGGCCGCTCGCGTGGCCAAGTGTTAGAGGGGAGTGTTGGGTGCGACCGATCCGTCGCGCCTCGCGATCCTGCTCCTGCCGTCGGGTTCCGCCGTGAACCGGAGGTCGTGATGGACCGATACGTGGTTACGCTCGGCCGATTCATTCTCGAACAGGAACGCAGGCACCCCGGTGCGACCGGTGCCCTGACCAACCTCCTGTACGATCTGACCCAGGCGGCGAAGCTCATCCACCGGGAGGTGAGCAAGGCGGGTCTCGTCGACATCCTCGGTAAGACCGGGAAGGGAAACGTGCACGGAGAGGAGGTGCAGAAGCTCGACGAGTACGCGCACGAGGTCGTGTTCAACGCCATGGATCACGGAGGCAATCTCTGCGTGATGGCGTCCGAGGAAGAGGAAGGGCTCATTCAGATTCCCGAGCAGTTTCCAACCGGGGATTACGTGCTGCTCTTCGACCCGCTCGACGGGAGCTCAAACATCGACGCCAACATCTCGATCGGTACCATCTTCTCGATTCACAAGCGGTGCACCGAGGGGCGGAATGGATCGCTGGAGGACTGCCTGCAGCCCGGCTACCGGCAGGTGGCGGCCGGCTACGTGATGTACGGCTCCTCGACCGTGCTCGTCTACACCACCGGAAGCGGCGTTCACGGCTTCACCCTCGATCCCTCGATCGGAGAGTTTCTCCTGTCACACCGGGAGATCAGGATCCCCGAGCCCGGGAAGCGGATTTACAGCGTCAACGGCGGGAACTTCTCGAACTGGTCGACCGAACAGCAGCAGCTCGTGGAGTGGTTCCGGGGCACGGGCGGGAACGGCGGGGGAGGATTCTCGTTGCGCTACGTCGGGTCCCTGGTGGCCGACTTCCACCGCACGCTCCTGTACGGCGGGTTCTTCATGTATCCCGCCGACAAGCGAAATCCCAACGGTAAGCTTCGTCTCCTCTATGAGGCGGCACCTCTCGCGATGCTCTGCGAACAGGCTGGAGGCCGGGCGATCGATGGGACGCGCGAGATCCTTTCGATCGAGCCGGAGAGTCTCCACCAGCGAACGCCGCTGTACATGGGCAACCGGGAGTGGGTCGACTTCGCCGAGCAGACCCTGGCCGGCGAGGGAATGGCCATCGGAAGGTGACTCCCGGTCCGCGCCCCGTGACTCAGGCCAGGCCGTCCACCTCCTCGAGCATTGCGTGTGCGGCCGCGAGGCGTGCCACCGGTACCCGGAACGGAGAGCAGGAGACGTAGTTCATCCCCAGGCCGTGGCAGAAACGGATCGAGTCGGGATCGCCCCCGTGTTCTCCGCAGATGCCGACCTTCAGGTCCGAGCGCTCGGCCCGGCCTTCCTTGACCGCCGCGCGCATCAGCCGGCCGACCCCTTCGGTATCGAGAGACTGGAAGGGGTCCTTGGCATATACGCCGGACTCCACGTAAAGCGGAAGGAATGACCCTGCATCGTCGCGCGACAATCCGAGCGTCGTCTGTGTGAGGTCGTTGGTCCCGAAGGAGAAGAACTCTGCCTCGCCCGCGATCGGACCGGAGGTGAGACAGGCCCTGGGAAGTTCGATCATCGTGCCGATCAGATAGTCCAGCCGGTCGTCACGTTCGGCGAACACCTCGCGTGCCGTCTTCTCGATCAGGGTTCGCTGGTTTCTCAGCTCTTCCACGTGGCCGACGAGTGG
>JARRPS010000106.1:0-10174 GCA_037382625.1 Gemmatimonadota bacterium
ATCCTGCTCTACCACGCCGAACTGGTGCCGGTCGGCGAGGACCAGCGCCAGCATCTCGAGTTCACCCGGGAGATCGCCCGGAAGTGGAACAGCCGGTTCGGGGAGTACTTTCCCGAGCCACAGCCGATGATCGGCGGGGGGAAGAGGATCCTCGGTCTCGACGGCGTGTCGAAAATGTCCAAGTCCCGGGAGAACACGATTCCGATGCTCGGCGAGCCCGAAGACATCTGGGCCGCGGTGCGAACCGCGGTCACCGATCCGGCGCGGGTGCGGAAGAACGACCCGGGCAATCCCAACGTCTGCAACGTCTTCGCGCTGCACGAGTTCTTCACGGATCCGGAGGAGCGCGAGGAGATCGAGGTCCGTTGCCAGACGGCGACGATCGGCTGCGTGGACTGCAAGAAGAAGCTGGCCGGGGGGATCTCGGAGACCCTCGCCCCGATCCGCGAACGGGCCCGGGATCTCCGCGCCAACCCGGATCGCGTGCACGAGATCCTGGCCGACGGAGCCGCCCGCGCGAGGCGGATCGCCCACGTGACGCTGAGCGAGGCTTACGAACGGATGGGACTGGACTTCTCAGCACATGGCTGAGGCCGACGGATCGCGTCGCACCCTTCTCATCTGGATGCACTCGGATCGCTACCCCGCCTGGCGGATTCCCGACGCGCTGGTCGAACGACTCGTGGCGGAGGGCGGCGAGGAGTGGCGGGTGCGGGCGATCCGGGTCTCCGCCGATGCCGGCGGTGATGGGCCCGACCGGGCGCCCGAAGCGGTGGTCGCCGCGATCGGGGACGCGGAGGTCTACTTCGGCTACGGGATCACCCGCAAGCTGCTGGATGCGGCCAGCGGGCTCCGCTGGTTTCATTCCGGGGCGGCGGGAGTGGGTGGCAGCCTCCGGGCCGGGATGCGGGACCGGGGTGTGATGATGACCAACTCCGCCGGGATTTACGCTGATCCGCTGGCGGAGTGGGCGATCGGCGCCATGCTCCACTTCTCCCGAGGATTCGACATCGCCGTGCGGGCCATGCGGGACGGCGGCTGGCCTTACCAGGAGCTGGCCGGGGCGTCGAGCCCGCTCCGCGAGCTGGCGGGGAGCACGGTCGCGGTCGTCGGTTACGGAGGGATCGGGCGCGCCGTCGGGATGCGGGCGAAGGCGCTCGGCATGCGGGTGATCGCCGTGCGGGCGCGCCCCGGTCGCAGGGCACTTCCCGAAGTGGACCGCGAAGTCGGGCCGGAGGGCCTCCATGAGGCACTGGCCGGGGCGGATCACGTGGTGCTGGCGCTCCCCGAAACCGATGGGACCAGACGCCTGATCGGGCGGGACGAGCTGGCCGCCATGCGCCCCGGCGCCGTCTTGATGAACCTCTCCCGGGGTGGCATCGTGGACGAGGCGGCGCTCTCCGAAGCCCTCGGCACCGGAGCTCTCCGCGGGGCGGCGCTCGACGTGTTCCGGACCGAGCCGCTTCCTCCCGACAGCCCACTCCGCGAGCATGGCAATGTTCTGTTTACGCCGCACGCGGGGTCGATCAGTCCCCGGTACTGGGACCGGCAGGGCGCACTGATGCGCCGGAACTTCGCGAACTGGCGAGCGGGCGAACCGCTCGTCAACCAGGTCGACAAGGAGCGCGGCTACTAGTGCAGCGACTCGTCAAGGCGGCCGTGGATCGCGGCGCGAGCGTCCTCCAC
This sequence comes from Gemmatimonadota bacterium, assembly GCA_037382625.1. Lineage (GTDB taxonomy): Bacteria > Gemmatimonadota > Gemmatimonadetes > Palauibacterales > Palauibacteraceae > Carthagonibacter. The sequence continues at coordinate 1,687 of JARRPS010000106.1, forward strand.
ATCAAGGCGGGAGACGTCTTCCGGGCCCGGATCGACGGCAAGATCGTCAAGCTCTCGAGCCAGGTGTTCACACCTGACGAGACGCGGAAGATCGCGCTGCAACTCATCCCGACGGAGCGCGATCGGGAGCGGATCGACCAGCTCACCGACTACGACACTTCGTGGGAGCTTTCGGGCGTCGGCCGGTTCCGGATCAACATCCTTCGACAGCGGGGCGCGCACATGATCGTCATGCGCGTCATCCCGTGGAGTGTGCCCACACTCGAGGAGCTCTATCTCCCGCCGGTCCTCGGCGAAATCGCCGAGGAGAAGCACGGCCTGGTGATCGTCACCGGAGCGGTCGGATCGGGGAAGAGCACGACCCAGGCGGCGATGATCGGGCGGATCAACCAGAATCTCAAGAAGCACGTCGTCACCCTGGAAGACCCGATCGAGTACCTGCACGACGACGACCAGAGCACGATCACCCAGCGCGAGGTCGGCGTGGACACCGACTCCTTCCACAGCGGTCTGCGCGCGGCGCTGCGACAGGATGCCGACGTGATCCTGATCGGCGAGATGCGCGATCGAGAGACGATGGAGACGGCGATTCGGGCCGCCGAGCTCGGACAGCTCGTGATCTCGACTCTGCACTCTCCCTCCGCCCTCGGCGCGTTGAGCCAGATGATCACCGCGTTCCCGGAGGACGAAAGGGAGATCGGCCGGATGCGGGTAGCCGACACCCTGCGCGCGGTGATCGCACAGAAACTTCTGCCGAGGAAGAACACGGATCGGATGATTCCGGCCGTCGAAGTGGTGCGGATCACCGGTGCAGTGCGCGACTGCATCCTGCACGGAAAACCGGGAGAGGAGATCATCGAGCTGACCGAGCAGGGCAGCTCCGCCTACGGTACGCAGACCTTCCAGCAGCACCTCGAGAGACTCGTCGAGATGGACCTCGTGGACTACGAGGTGGCGAAGGCGGCCGCGACGAGCCCGAGCGATTTCGAGTTGATCATGCAGACGCTCTCCGACGAAAGAGGCCGGCTGGGCGAGATCCCGCCGACGGGCGAGGAGCGGGGCGCATGAAGCTCGAGGGCATCTACCTCCCGGTCACCACTCCGTTCGACGCGGGCCGTGGCGAACTGGATCTCGACGGTTTCGCGCGCAACCTCGGCGCGTGGGGGCGCCACCCGATCGCCGGCTTCGTCGTCGCGGGGTCCACCGGCGAAGCGCCGCTGCTCGACGAGTCGGAAGTCGTGGCTCTCACGGCACGGGCGCGGGAGACGGTCGGGGGCTCGGCCGCCGTGCTCACGGGCACGGGTCTGGAGTCCACCCGGGCTACGATCCGACTCGGACGGGACGCGGCCGCGGCCGGCGCGGAGGCGTTGCTGGTGAAACCGCCCTCGTACTACCGGGGCCGGATGACGCCCGAGGCGCTGCGGGTTCACTTCCTGGAGGTGGCCGACGCGTCGCCGGTGCCGATCGTCCTCTACCACGTACCCAAGTTCGTCCCGGTGGGGCTGGAGCCCGACCTCGTCGCCGAGCTGGCCGGACACGAGAAGATCATCGGGATCAAGGACTCGTCGGGTGACATCCACGGGCTCGGTGCGCTTTGCACCGCCTGCGCCGACAAGGCTGCGGGGCTGGTCGGGGCCGGTACCCACCTCTACGCGGGCCTCGAGCTCGGGGCCACCGGGGGCATCGTGGCCGTCGGCCTTCTCGCTCCCGAAGCCGTCTCTGCGCTGTTCGACGCGTGGCGAGATGGCCGGGGGTCCGAGGCCGGGCGATTGCAGGAGCGGATCGGACCCCTTCACAAGCGGGTCGTCGGCGGGACCGGCGTACCCGGGATCAAACATGCTCTGGATCTTCTGGGCCGGGTCGGCGGACGACCCCGTTCCCCCCTGATATCTCCATCCGAAGCCGTCCGCGCCGAGGTGGCCGCAGCAGGTGGCCGCAGCCCTGGTGGCCGCCGGTCTCATCGAGCGCGATCCGGCGACCGGAGGCTGAATGTTCAAGGACTCGAGTCGCTGCATCGTGATCGTCGGCGCCCAGTGGGGCGACGAGGGAAAGGGAAAGATCACGGACGTGCTCGCCGAGCAGGCGACACTCGTCGCGCGCTATCAGGGCGGTGCCAACGCCGGACACACGGTGCTCGTGGAGGGTGAGGAGTTCATCCTGCACCTGATCCCCTCCGGCGCACTGGTGCCCGGCGTGAAGTGCGTGCTCGGCAACGGGGTCGTGGTGGACCCGTGGACCCTGCTGGAGGAGATCGACGCGCTCGAAGGCAGAGGCATCGGGATCACCGAGCGACTCGTCGTATCCCGCCGGGCCCACCTCGTCATGCCCTACCACCGGATGCTGGATGGGGCCCGCGAGAGTCTGCGCGGCGAAGCGAAGATCGGCACCACGAAGCGCGGTATCGGACCGGCGTATCGGGACAAGGTGGCGAGGACCGGCGTCCGTGTCTGCGACCTGGAGGATCTCGCGGGCTGCGAGTCGCTCGTCAGGGCTGCCTGCCACGCCGCGAACGGTCTCCTGCAGGGATGGGACCTGGAGGACCGGGCCGATCCCCGACAGATCATGGCCGAGCTGGAGGCGATCGGGCCTCGCATCCTGCCGCTGTCCGGCGACAGCGGCTCGACCCTGCTGGCGGAGTTGAACGCTGACGGTCGCGTGCTTCTGGAAGGAGCCCAGGGGTCGCTTCTGGACGTGGATCACGGCACCTATCCGTACGTCACCTCTTCCAACACGACGGCCGGGGCCGCCGCCGCGGGCGTCGGGATCGGGCCGACCCTGATCGACGGGGTGCTCGGCGTGGTCAAGGCCTATACGACGCGGGTGGGGAACGGGCCTCTGCCCACCGAGTTGCAGGGAGAGGAGGCGGATCTGCTGCGGCGGCTCGGGGCCGAATTCGGCGCCACCACCGGTCGCCCCCGGCGTCCGGGCTGGTACGATGGCGCGGTCGTTCGCCACGCGGCGGCGGTCAACGGACTTACCGCTCTCGCCGTCACCAAGCTGGATGTCCTCGACACGTTCGAGGAGCTGCGGCTCGGCGTCGGCTATACGCTGGACGGCCGCCCACTCGAGACGTTTCCCGACCGGGCATCCGACCTCGTACGCGTCGAGCCGGTGTACGAAACGACTGCGGGCTGGGGCGCGGACACCACCGGAGCACGAGGCTGGAACGACCTTCCCGGTGCGGCACGATCGTACCTGGAGCAGTTGGAATCGAACGCCGGAGTGCCGATCCGCTACGTATCCGTGGGCTCGGCGCGCGACCAGATCGTGCGGGTGCCGATTCCCCGCGTTGCCTGAAGCCGATTCCCGCTTTATACTTCTCGGCTCTCGGATTCCCGAGTCGCGGCGCGCGGCCCGGCGTCCGACGGACGCGAGCGCGGTAACGCGACGGCGCGTCTTTTGATTTTCGGGGACGTTTGCGTCCGACGGTCGAGAAGACGGGAAGAGGGCGAGGCGGATGTTCGAGCAGCTGGGCGAGCGCCTGGACGGCGTGTTTCGCGGGTTTCGCAGCCGGGGGGTCCTGACCGCCCCGATGTTGCGCGAAGGCCTGCGCGAAGTTCGCCGGGCCCTGCTCGAGGCCGATGTCAACTTCCATGTCGCCAAGGACTTCCTGAAGCGCGTGGAAGACCGGGCCGTCGGCGAAGACGTTCTCAAGTCGGTCAAGCCGGGCGAGCAGGTCGTCAAGATCGTTCACGACGAGCTGATCGAAGTGCTCGGCGGGGAACAGGCTTCCGCGTTTCGTGAGGCCGCAGTTCCGCCGACGGTCGTGATGCTGGTCGGACTCCAGGGCTCGGGAAAGACGACGAGCGCCGCGAAGCTGGCGCTCCGCCTGTCGCGCGACGGGAAGCGGCCAATGCTGGTGGCCTGTGACCCTTACCGTCCGGCGGCCGGAGAGCAGCTCGCGAACCTCGGAGCGGCGATCGACGTTCCCGTCGCGCGCGAGCCCGGAGAGAAGGATGTCGTCGCCATCGCGACCCGGGCAGTGGACGCGGCGCGGCGCGAGGGTCGCACGCACGTAATTCTCGACACGGCGGGCCGACTGCAGGCCGACGCGGAGTTGATGGACGAGATCGCGCGCCTGCGGGACGCCCTCGAACCCGGCGAAGTGCTGTTCGTCGCCGACGGAATGACCGGCCAGGAAGCGGTCAGGATCGCCGAGGGATTTCACGAGGCGGTCGGGATCACGGGTGTGATCCTCACGAAAATGGATGGCGACGCGCGAGGCGGCGCCGCACTGTCGATTCACGGCGTGATCGGCGTGCCGGTCAAGTTCGTGGGCGTCGGCGAGAAGGTCGAGGACCTGACCCCGTTCGATCCGAAACGGATGGCGGGGCGGATCCTCCAGATGGGCGACATCGTAGGTCTCGTCGAGAAGGCGCAGCAGACGATCGACGCCGAGACGAGCGAGCGGTTGGAGAAGAAGGTCCTGGGAGGCCAGGAGTTCGACCTCGAGGATTTTCTGCAGGCCATGCAGCAGATTCAGAAGATGGGTCCGTTGGAAGGCCTTCTGAAGATGATACCGGGCGTGAAGCCGAAGATGCTGGACGGAGTCGAGGTAGACCCGAAGCGCATCCGGCACATGGAAGCGATCGTGCTCTCCATGACCCCGGAAGAACGGAAGCGCCCCGAGATGCTCAACGGGTCGCGCCGGGCGCGCGTCGCCCGGGGATCCGGCAGGCCGGTCCACGAGGTGAACCGACTGCTCAAGCAGTTCAAGGAGATGCGGAAGACGATGAAGCAGATGCGGAAGCTCGCGCCCCGCCTCGCGGCGGGTGGCGGCGGGCTCGACGGTCTGCTTCGCTGACTCTTTCGAGACATTCGGAGCCGGCGAAAGCCCGGAAAAGGACGACGTACAGGCATGCCCACGACGATTCGACTTCAGCGCACCGGCCGGAAGGCACAGGCCTCGTTCCGCATCGTCGTCTCCGACTCTGCAGAGTCGCGTGACGGCCCGGCGATCGAGACGATAGGTACCTACAACCCGCGGACCCAGCCCTCCCTGATCCGGCTCGACGCCGCCGCGGCTTTGAACTGGCTGCACGAGGGCGCGGCTCCGAGCGACACCGTGGTCTCGATCTTCCGCAAGACCGGCGTCTGGGAGAAGTACAAGGCCGGCGCCACCGCGGAATCCCTCGAGGAAACGGTCATCGAACTCGGCCCGCCGGAGGGGCAGAGAAGCACGTCCCGTCGCGCGGAGGTCGCCGCCGAGGCCCAGAAGGAAGCTGCGAAGCGCCGTCTGGAAGAGAAAGCGGCTGCGGAAGCCGCCGCGAAGAAGGCAGCCGCCGATGCGGCGGCGAAGAAGGCCGAAGAGGAGGCTGTGAAGGCTGCCGCTGAGGCCGAGGCTGCGGCTGAGGCCGAGGCTACCGAATCCGAAGCCGACGTAGAGGCGGAGGCTGTCGAGGCGACGGAGGACACCGCGGAGACCGCCGCGGAGCCGGACGCTGAGGCCGAGCCGGAAGCCGAGCCGGCCGCGGAAGCCGAAGCCGAGCCGGTCGCGGAGGCTGTCGAGGCGACGGAGGACACCGCGGAGACCGCCGCGGAGCCGGACGCCGAGGCCGAGCCGGAAGCCGAGCCGGCCGCGGAAGCCGAAGCCGAGGCCGAGCCGGAAGCCGAAGCCGAGACGGCGAAGCCGGCCGCGGAAGCGGAGGAAGTGGCCGAAGAGTCGGCCGACGAAGCGGAAGAGAAGAAGTAAGACTGAGAGTCCGGGCCCTGAGATCGCCCGGGTGAGCGCTCGCACGTGGACGAGATCGTGGTAGGGCGCCTCTGGAAGGCGCATGGGCTGGAAGGCGAAATTCTCGTGAGCCCCGAAACGGGCGACCCGGAACTCGTGTTCGTTCCGGGGCGAGAGTTCGGACTCAGCGGGTCGCCGACGCCGTCCGGGCTTCGGAGCCTGACTCTGCGGACGGCCCGCCCCCACAGGGGCGGCTACCTGCTGCGCTTCGAAGAGATCGTGGATCGAGGCCAGGCCGAAGGGGTGAAGGGACGGGAGATCACCGTGGCGGGGGAGACACTCCGACCGCTGGAGGAGAATGAGTTCTTCCTCCACGAGCTCGTCGGGTTCGAGGTCCTCCGGGGCGAATATGAGCGGGTCGGGGAGGTCGTCGAGGTCTACGAGCTCGGCGACCAGTTGCTCCTCGGGGTCGAAGTAGACGGGGAGGAAAAGCTGCTCCCGTTCAATCGCGAGCTGGTTCGCGCGGTGGATCGGGAGGACGGGCAGATCCACATCGATCCGCCCCCGGGTCTCCTGGAGCTGTAGACGGCGCCCGGAGAGGTTAGGCAGAGGAGACGGGGAGAGGCCGTGCGGATCAATGTCGTGACGATCTTCCCGGCCTTCTTCGAAGCGCCGCTCGCAACGAGTATACCGGGTCGTGCGGAGGCGGCGAGCGTCGTCCGATACCGGGTCGTGGATCTGCGTGACCATACGCACGACCGACACCGGACCGTGGACGACGAGCCGTACGGGGGCGGGGCCGGCATGGTGATGAAGCCGGAGCCGTTCTTCGAGGCGGTCGATGCCCTGGCGCCGGCGGGACCGATCGTCCTGCTCAGCCCGCGGGGCCGACGTTTCGACCACGAGACCGCGGTGCGGTACTCGCTCGAGCCGGAGCTGACGCTGCTGTGCGGGCACTACAAGGGCGTCGACGAGCGGGTCGCGACGGGCCTGGCGACCGAAGAGCTGTCGATCGGCGACTACGTGTTGTCGGGAGGCGAGCCAGCCGCCCTGGTGGTGATCGACGCGGTGGTCCGTTTGCTGCCGGGTGCGATGAGTGACCACGAATCGGCAGCCGGCGACTCGTTCTACGATGGGCTCCTGGCGCCGCCGGCGTATACGAGGCCGGCGGAGTACCGGGGGATGAAGGTGCCGGAGGTGCTCAGGTCGGGTGACCACCGGCGCGTGGCCGAATGGCGCCACGAGGAAGCCGAGAGGGTCACACGGCTTCGCAGGCCGGAGCTGCTGAAGGAGGACGGGGGCGGACCGGATGGAGGTGCACCGCCGGACCCGACAGGTGACTGACAGGGGCCGGACCGACGACTAGATTGATGGGTCGACCCGTATCGGCGGCCCCGGAAGGAGCGGTACAGTGGATCCGAGAATTGCGGAAATCGAAAAGCAGCAGGTTCGTTCCGACCTGCCCGCCTTCGCGCCAGGCGACACCGTCCGGGTGATGGTCCGGGTCGTGGAGGGACAGAAGGAGCGCATACAGGCGTTCGAGGGGATCTGTATCGCCCGTCGGGGGGCCGGCCTCAACGCGACCTTCACCATTCGAAAGATCTCGGGTGGTGTGGGCGTGGAACGGATCTTCCCCGATCACTCTCCTTCGATCGCCGGGATCGAGATCATCCGCCGCGGACATGTGCGGCGGGCCAAGCTCTATTATCTCCGTCAGCGCCGAGGCAAGCGGGCGCGAGTGCGGGAGAGGCGCTGGTGGGAAGGCGGCACGGTCGCCGCCACGGCTCCGACGGCGGCAGAAGTCGCTGAGGCAGCGGCCGAGATCGCGGAGGAGGAAGTCGTCGCGGCTTCCGAAGCGACGGCGGAGACCGCCGATGCCACAGGGGACGCCGCAGCATCTGCTGAATCGGTGACGGAAGAAACCGCCCGAGATGCATCCGCCGACGAGACTTCGAAGACCACCGACGTATGACCGCAGTTCGACGGAGGCTCGGCCTCCGTCGGGAAAGGCTGATCGACGAATGGCCCGCACGGCTCCCACCGACCTCGAGAGGGACGGCTGGGAGCGCGGGCTTCGTCACATCGCGGGCGTGGACGAGGCCGGCTGCGGTCCCGTCGCGGGTCCGGTCGTAGCGGCGGCCGTGGTTCTCCATCCGTTCCGCAGGACACCGACCCGTCTGCGCGGCGTCAACGACAGCAAGACTCTTTCGGCCGAGAACCGGCTCCGACTGGCGGGTGTGATCCGCGAGACCGCGCTCGCCTGTTCCGTTGCGGCCGCATCGCCTCGTGAGATCGAGCGACTGAACATTCGCCGTGCCACGGCACTCGCGATGCACAGGGCCGTTACCCGTCTTCCGGTGGAACCCGACCGGCTGTTCGTCGACGGCCTGCCGGTTCCGGAGCTGGGCGAGCACGACGCGATCGTGGGCGGCGACCTGCGTTGCCTTTCGATCGCCTGCGCCTCCATACTCGCAAAGGTGGTGCGGGACCGACTGATGGAGCGGCTGGACCACCGCTACCCGGAATACGGCTGGGCCAGCAACAAAGGATATCCCACACGACCGCACCTCGCGGCGATCCGTGAGCACGGTCCGACCGCGCACCACCGGGCCACGTGGGCCCCCATACTTCAGCACGAGCTGCGGCTCGAGGCCTGACATGCACTCGGAGCACCTGCGAAACGTCCAGCTCTCCTGGGTCGCCTTCGGCTGGTTCGCCGGCCTCGCGATCGCGACCAGCATCGCCCTCCTCCTCATGGCGAGTGGCGTGCTGAGCCCCGCCGAGGAAGGAAGCGGAATCTGGCTGACCGTGGCGGTC
>JARRPS010000107.1:0-10632 GCA_037382625.1 Gemmatimonadota bacterium
TCCCAGGAAGCGCACCGTGTCTGCCGCAGGATCGATGTGCGCCCAGTAGAGTTTCACGCCGATCTCCCGGTGCAGCGTGCCGTCGTGTGCCAGGACCCGGTACACGAAATTCCCGGGACCCGGATTCCCCGGCTCGACCTGGTGAAAGGCCGTCAGACTCGCCTGCGCATATCTGTCATCGTCGGGCGCGTTCATCCCCTTGCCCCCGGGCCAGACGAGATCCACGGTCCCGGAGAGCCGGATTTCGTCGGCCTGCCCTGGCCGACCGCGTGCGGCAACTTGATCGGCATCCGGCTCCGTCGGAGCGGGACTGCCGCATGCCGCCATCGCGGCGACCAGGGCGGCCGACAGCGTCAATCCGCTGCGTGTCCTGAACCTCCGTGCACGTCCGTTCGCTCGCATTTCATGCCTCCCGTTCAGCTCTGTGGCCCCGCCGGCGATCAACGCCGGCGGGGCCTCGCGGTGGGGCCGCGCTGGCTGCTCATACTGCTGCTATCTTCGTCCTCCCTTCTTGGCGGAGCCGCCGCCACCGCCACCGCCGCCACCGCCGCCACCACGTTCGAGGATGGCGATGTCGATGTAGGTCAGGTTGTTGGTGAAATCGAGGATACCGGTGCCGCCGCCGGTGTCGCCGCCCTCATCGTCGGTCGAGGCTGCGATCGAAACCTCGGGTTCGGCTTCCTCCTCGAGCGGCTCCATGATCGTCGTGATTCCGTCCACGAAGTACGTATTGAGCTCGGCCGTTCCGCAGGTCTCATCCAGGCTGAACGTGAGCCGGTAGTGTCCCGCCCCTTCGTTGAGCTGCCGCACGTTCCACGTGTACCCGAAGATGATCTTGCCCTTGACATTGATCTCGGCCGAGTAGTAGCCGGGACCGTCGCCGCCTTCATGTACCGACCCGTTGAACAGGTGCGGGTTGATCAGGTCGTCGGGATAGCCTTCCGGTTCCGTCCACCCCTCGCCGGGCACCCATTCGAGATCGGCGAGTCGCGTATCGGCTCGATCCACCAGCAGCTTCTGGATCGTGAGTCGAGCGCAGTAGGTGTAGACCGTGGCCTGGTCACCCGGCCCGATGATCGCCGTCGGCACGGCGGTCGGATCGAACGGGGTCGCGGCGAGCCCATGTGCTTCATCGATGCCCCAGCCGCTCGTGTGACGCATCTCGTACTCGAGCATCGGGAAACCGTAGGACTCGAGATCGCCGGCGGCCGCGGACTCGTAGAGCACCACTTCGGTGCGGACCTGCGAGCGCGTGTACCAGTCCACCGACTCGAGGTTGTCACCCCAGTCGATCAGGTCGATGTTGACCGGGGCCGCGGCGCCGTCGAACGAACCGGCCTGCCACAGGTTCTGCGGGTCTTTCTGGACGTAGGCCCGCACGAGCTCTCCGTTGTCCGGCGGCACAATGCCGTTGGCCGACAGCGGAACTCCGTCATCGCACTTCGTCTGATCGTCGGGATCCGGCGGACAGCTCAGGGGGACGATATTCGGATCGATCCCCTCCGTGCCCCACCAGTACCACCATTCCCCGCCGAGGGCGGGCTCCATGCCGGGCGTTCCGGGAACCACCTTGGTGACACCCTCGGCCCAGATCACGGGAAACGAGAGGTTGTTGCCCGCTTCCTGTCCCGACGGCGGTCCCGGCTGTCCCTTCACGTATTCCGGACCGTTCGAATCGGGACCCGGATCCGTCGGAACGCCATCGCATGCCACCGCAAGCATCGTCAGGGCGGCCAGCGAGCATGCCAGGAGTTTGTGTAGCGGCTTCATGTGCCCCTCCGCGCTACGTGGGCCTCGAGCGAGGCCCGCTGTTTCGATTTCGGCGGAATCCGCCGGCCCGCTTCGCTCCTCGGAACATCTATCGCCGGGGCGCCGATCAAGTCGCCGGAACGCCCCGGCAGAAGAGGCTGAGGGCCGCGCGGGAGGGTCCGGCTCTACATCTCCCCTGTGCCTCGCCCATCACGAATGCAATCCGTGGACCGAGGAAAACGGACCGGGGCAGAACGGTGGATCTCCCTATGGCTCAGTGGATTTGACCGGCTTTCGAGGGGATATCGAGATTTCTGAATTGTCTCGGGATGCCGTCTCCCGGCCCCATCTGATGTCGCAGATGATGACATCGCGGTATCCGGCTATTTGCCGAAACCACCAGGAAACTCCATCTTTAACTCCGGCCCCGCTGATGCAGCCCCCCTCTGAAGTCCGTGCCGGGATGTCCTGCCTCCCCTAGGAATCACTGCAGGGCACCGTTTCCGGCACCGGAAAATGGGTTACTGGGAGCCAGACATGCTCAGGGCCGCTCTCGTCGTTCTGTTCCTCGCCCTCCCGGACTTCGTGGGAGACTGCCTGATCGCGACGGACCCTCACGTCCCGCCGTCGGGCCGCGTGAACTGCACCCGATCGCGTAACGACCGCTGTCACAAGGAGCGTCCGCCGGGCCGACCGGAGCACCTGGCGGACGAGAGGTGTCGCTGTTGCGGGCTGCTCGGCCAGTCGCCGGCGATCACCGATGTACTGGACGTATGCGATTTGATCGCGAATACCGATTTCACGGTGTTGATCACCGGGGAAACCGGCACGGGCAAGGATTTGGTGGCGCGCTGCATTCACATGCATTCGACCCGATCGAAGGGCCGCCTGACGCCGGTGGCCTGCGCCGCGCTCCCCGAATCGCTGCTGGAGTCGGAGCTGTTCGGTCACCGGCGCGGCAGCTTCACAGGCGCCGTGGTCGACCAGCGCGGGCTAGTGGAACGCGCCAACGGGGGCACGCTTTTCCTGGACGAGGTCGATGCCCTGACCCCGGCGGTGCAGGCGAAGCTTCTGCGCGTCGTCGAGGAACACAGAATCCAGAGGGTGGGCGGGGATCACGACGTCCCGGTCGATTTCCGTCTGATCGCCGCAACGAACTCGGACCTGGAAGCCCTCGTCGAAGAGGGGCGTTTCCGTTCAGACCTGTTCTACCGTTTGAACGTGATCCATTTGCAGATTCCTCCCCTCAGGCAGCGGGCGGATGATATTCCGTACCTTGCCTCTCATTTCCGGGACCAGTTCGCCCGGGAAGCCGGCTTTCCCGTCGTGCCGTTCTCCGAGGAGAGCATCGACTGGCTCGCGTCGCATGAGTGGCCCGGAAACATACGGGAGCTCAAGCACGCGGTCGAACGCGCGATCGTCCTCTCCCGCGGCGCGGACGAGATCACTCCCGCGCATTTCGGCTACGGAGACGGCCCGATCAGAAACGGCCTGGACGGATCGCTGCTGCGACACGCGCTCGCGGGCTGGGATCTCAAACAATTGGAAGAGGAGTACATCCGGGCCGTGATCTACCACACCGACGGACACCGGGGCGAGGCCGCCGAGATCCTCGGAATCGACCGCCGCACGCTCTATCGAAAACTGGAGATGCTGGAGAGCTGACAGACCCCAGCGGCCCCTTGTGACCTTTTCGACTCCCGGGTCGTCTACCTCCTGCAGGGTGGGCATACCCGGGAGGAGATCATGGTGAACCGACGACGGGCACCCGCCTTTGTGGTAATTCTCCCGAATGCCCTCACGGGAAGCGAACCTCCGGCGGCCCCACATTCCGATCCGATCGAGACCCCTCTCAAAGGCGAGTTTATTCTCAAAGGCGAGTTTATGGACGGCATTCCGTAGCTCGGATCCCCCGGGGGCATTCGGACGGCGCGGAGAGCGGCCCCTCCGTCCCCATGCGTCGTCTCGAACTGCTCCCGGGGACCTTCCCCTGATAGGGCTTTCCCCATCGCTTACATTGTCCCACGCCCTTGAACCGGATCTCCGCGACCGAACTCTCTGCACATCGACGAGAGGACACCGATGAAACGTACGCTCCGGTCCCTGACGGTACTGGCCGTGGTCGGTTGGATGACGGCGCCGGCGTTCGCGCAGTCATCACCAGACGATCCGGCGGCGGTCGTTCTTCGCCCCGACCGCGTGTTCGACGCCGAAACGGGAAGAACCCACGTCGGCTGGGATCGTATCGCGGCGGTCGGGCCGGCGGACGAGCTCCCGGACCTGGGCCGGGCGGAGATCATCGACCTGCCCGGGACGACGCTCCTTCCAGGTCTCATCGAGGCGCACGCGCACCTCTTTCTTCACCCCTATTCCGAGACCCTCTGGAACGACCAGGTCCTCAAGGAAGCCCGGGCCTACCGCACGGTGCGGGCGGTCGTGCACGCGCGGCAGACCCTGATGTCGGGCTTCACGACGCTTCGCGACCTGGGAACGGAGGGGGCGGGCTGGGCCGATCTCGGGGTACGCGACGCGATCGAGGACGGCCTGGTCCCGGGCCCTCGAGTGCTCGCCGCCACCCTGGCGCTGGCCGCCACGGCGTCCTACGCGCCGGGCCCGAAGGGATTCGACCCGGACCTGGTCCTGCCCCAGGGAGCACAGCCGGTCAGCGGCGAGGAGGAGATCCGGCGCGCTGTCCGGGAACAGGCGGGCCGAGGGGCCGATCTGATCAAGGTCTACGCGGATTTCACTCGTCGGGGCCGTGTCGCTCCGACGTTCACACAGGCGGAACTCGAGGTGCTCGTGGACGAAGCGACCGCAGCCGGCCTCCCGGTCGCGGCGCATGCGAGCTCGCCCGAGGGCATGCGTCGGGCGATTCTCGCGGGAGCGCGGACGATCGAGCACGGATCGAGCGGGACGGCCGAGGTCTTCCAGCTGATGGCCGATCGAGGCGTCGTCTATTATCCCACGCTCGCCGCGGCGGCGGCGTACGACGAGTACTTCAGCGGGCTGCCGGGCGGCTGGAGTCCGGAGGATCCCGACGCCTCCCTCAGCCCCCGCATTCGTGCGTCCCTGGCCGCGTTCCGGGCGGCCCGTGAGGCCGGAGTCACGATCGGTCTGGGCAGCGACGTCGGCGTCTTCCCGCACGGGGAGAGCTGGCGGGAACTCGACTGGATGGTGCGTGGCGGGATGTCGGCCACGGAAGCTCTCCAGGCCGCCACGATCGTCAACGCGCGGGCGCTCGATCTCGAGGACCTCGGAACGATCGCCGAAGGCGCCCTCGCCGACCTGGTCGCCGTTCGGGGAGATCCGACCCGGGACATCCGGGCGGTGCGGGAGGTGGCTTTCGTGATGAAGGGGGGTGTAGTTGCGGGATTCTGATGGAAGCCGGAAGTTGGCGGCTGTATCTCCCGCTCCCGTCGGGGCCGGAGGTCGAAAGTCGGACGACTGAGCCTGAAACCCGCGGCCCTGGAACACGAGAACCGACATGCGTAATGAACTCGCCGTCCGCCGACGCCCATCGATCTTCGCAGCTCTCTGCCTCGGACTGCTCGTTCCGGGAGTGGTCACGGGCCAGGAGGTCGGCACCGCGGCGCCGGGGTCCGCGGACCTCGAATCTAGGGCCCGCGGCATTCACGAGCGCGTGATCACGATCGACACGCACGCCGACATCCCGTCCAACTTCGCGACCGCCGAGTCGGACCCGGGAGAGCCGGAGGGACGCCAGGTCACGCTTCCGAAGATGCGCGCCGGAGGGCTCGATGCGGTCTTCTTCGTCGTCTACGTCGGACAGACGGAGCGCACCCCCGAGAACGATGCCGAGGCGAAGGCCGAGGCGATGCGCAAATTCGAGGGCATTCACCGGCTCACGGACGAGATGTACCACGACGAGATCGGGTTCGCCCGGACTCCCGACGACGTGGAGCGCCTGCACGCCGAGGGTAAGCTCGTCACGACGATCGGGATCGAGAACGGCTACTCGATCGGCACGGACCTCTCCCTGATGGAGAAGTACCACGCACTCGGTGCCCGGTATTTCGGCCTCACCCATATCGGGCACAACGACCTCGCCGACTCGTCGATGCCCCGGGAGAACCTGGGCGACGAGGAGGAGGAGCACGGCGGCCTGAGCGAGCTCGGTATCCGTGCGGTCGCGGAGGCGAATCGTCTCGGCATGATGGTCGATGTCTCGCACTCCTCGAAGAAGACGATGCTGGACGCCGCCCGATTGTCGGTAGCGCCGATCATCGCTTCACACTCTGCAGTTCGGGAGCTGGCCGATTCGCCTCGTAACCTGACCGACGAAGAACTGATCGCTCTGAGGGAAAACGGCGGCGTGATCCAGATCGTGGCCTTCGACGGTTACCTGAAGCTGCCCTCGAAGGAGAAGCAGGCCGCGATCGAGGCACTGCGCGACAACGCGGAATTCGAGTCGTGGGCGACCGCGACGGCCGCGCAGAGGGACGCCTATCGCGAGGCGCGGGCGAAGCTGGACGACCGCTATCCCGGCGCCACGCTTTCCGATTTCGTCGACCACATCGATTACGCCGTCGAGCTGATCGGGATCGACCACGTCGGGATCAGCTCCGACTTCGACGGCGGCGGCGGAATCCCGGGCTGGCAGGACGCTTCGGAGACGTTCAACGTCACCCGGGAACTGGTGCGCCGCGGGTACTCCGAGGAGGAGATCCGGAAGCTATGGGGCGGCAACCTACTGCGGGTCTGGCGCGAAGTCGAGGCGGTCGCGCGGGATCTCGGCTCGGCTACGCAGGCGGAGTGACGACTCCGTGCTCGATCATCGAGCGGGCTGCGTCCCGCACTGCGTCGGCGGAAGGCCGAAACGAGACTCCGGTGAGTTCCGTGACATAGGCCGACTCGGCGCGTCCCACGTGCCCCAGATTGGGCGTGACCGACCGCAGGGAACGGTCGAACACCGCCAGCAGCCGGACAAAAAGGTCGGGTAGCACTCGTTTCGGAATCCTGGTTCCGAACGCCGGGAAAGCCTCCCGCAGGATCTCTCCCATCTCAGGCAACGAAAGGGTCTGGCCGGCCGCGATCAGTCTCCGTCCACCGAGCTCCGCCTGCTCCATGGCCCGGAGGTGCACGGCCGATACGTCGCGTACATCCGCCACCGTGAAGCAGACGTTCGGAGTCGCGGGGTAAGCGCCGTCCAGAAACAGCTTGATCACCTCGAGCGAAGTTCCGATCCGCGCGTTCAGGGTCGGCCCGAGCACGAAGCCCGGATTCACCACCGTGAGCCGGTCCCGCCAGCCGTGCTCGACCGCCCAGCTCCAGGCCGACTTCTCCGCGCGCGTCTTCGAGACGATGTAGGGCGAGAGTCGTCGCCACTCCGGATCCGTCCAGTCGTCTTCCCGCACGGTGAACTCCCGCGGCCGGCGGGGCCGGTATTCCATCGCCGCCACCGATGACGTGAGCACGACCCGCTCCACCCGCGCGTCTCGCGCCGCCGAGAGGACCCGCAGGGCCCCGGACCGGGCCGCCGGCACGAGCGCTTCGCGGTCCCTGGGTTGCTCGATCGGGAAGGGCGAGGCGATGTGCTGCACGTATCGAGTGCCGCGGACCGCCTCTTCCCATCCCGTATCGGAGTCCAGGTCTGCCTCGACGAACTCGAGCTTCGATACGTCACCGCCGGCTCGCGCCAGCGTCTCTCTCACGGACTCGCTCCTCGAGGCGTCGCGCACCGTGCCGCGCACGTGGTACCCCGCATTCAGCAGGTCGAGAGCGACCTGGCGCGCTATGAAACCGCTCACTCCCGTTACCAGAATCGTCTCTTCCACGCCCTCTTCCCTCGCCATGTCCTTCGTATCCGTCCGCCGCGCCGGCGGCGGGCTCGATGCGATTGTATTCCGAGGGAGGCCTCAGGGGTCCCTCAGGCCGGTGTCGCGGAGGGAGCTGGCCGGTGGCGGAGGACTGCAAAGCTGAAAGCAGGCGGGATCCCGATCGAGAAGGCTTGATGGCGTATCAGACCAGGAACTCCAGCGCGGCAGATCAGTCGCGGAGAGAGGGATGACGGTTGTTCGCCATGTCGGCCGCGATCACGACCGCCACGATGACGACGATTCCGATCTCGATGATCAGCAGCGTAATCATTTTTGCCCCTCCCGAATGTGCGTGCACTCGCGCAGCATGAAGGTGCGCGAGCCGCGTCACGGCATCGTCACCCGTTGAATCCTTTGCGCCGAACCACCGTATGTTGTGACATGGAGATCAACGAACTCGCCCTAGTCGGGATCGCCATCATGGTTTTGTCCCTGGCGCTGATTCCGCTCGGACTGCCCGGGCTGTGGATCATGGTCGGCGTCGTGGGCATCGGCATGTGGACCGGGGCCGTGTCGATCTGGCTCTTCCTGGTTCTGATGGCGCTCGTCGTCCTCGCCGAGCTGCTGGAGTGGTTCGCCGTGGACCGGCTCGGCCGAAAGTACGGCGGGACGCAGCGCACCTTCTGGGGCGCGCTCGCCGGCGGGATCGTCGGGGCGTTTGTCGGGACTCCCGTTCCGGTCATCGGCTCGCTGCTCGGCGTGTTCGCGGGGACGATGGTGGGAGCGTCGATCGCCACCTGGACGCTCGTGAAGGACTCCGAGGTCGCCCTCCGGGCGGGATGGGGAGCCCTGCTCGGCAGGTCAGCGGCGATCGCGCTGAAGTCTGCCGCCGGTCTGGTCATCCTGGTCGCGGGAGGCGCGGCTCTGCTGTTCTGAACTCCCGAACCGGAGTGAACTCATGCCGGTCTCACCTCCCCTGATCCTCGGCGTCGCCGGGGGCAGCGGATCCGGAAAGACGACGGTGGTGTCGCAGGTGATGCGCGCTCTCGACCCGATTCCCACCAGTCTGCTCCGCCACGATTCCTATTATCGGGACCACCCGGATCTCTCAAACGATGAACGGGAGCGGCTGAACTACGATCATCCGGGCGTGCTGGAGAGCGAGCTGCTCGCGGCCCACCTTCGCGAGCTGATCGCCGGTCGGCCGGTGGAGGAGCCGATCTACGACTTCACCAGCCACCGCCGCATGGCCCGCACGCGGCGCATCGAGCCGAACCCGATCGTGATCGTGGATGGAATCCTGGTCCTGGCGGAGCCGGCACTCCGTGATCTGATGGACATCCGGGTCTACGTGGATACCGACGCGGATCTCAGGTTCATCCGTCGGCTGGTGCGCGACACGACAGAGCGGGGACGATCCGTGGACTCGGTCGTGCGGCAGTACCAGGAGACGGTGCGACCGATGCACCTGGAGTTCGTGGAACCGAGCCGCCGGCACGCCGACGTCATCATCCCGTTCGGCAGGGAGAACCGGATCGCGATCTCGATTCTCGTCGCGCGGCTTCGGGCGCAGGCGCTCGGACGCGACGAAGAAGGCCCGGAAGCGCCGTAACGCCTCCGGGCCTCACACGCGATCCGGGACGACGCTCAATACCAGGCGTAAACCTTCGTCTGGCCCGCGTCATCGAAGGTCACGACTTCGTACTCGTCCACGTGCCCGTCATCGGCTTCCATGCCCGGCGACCCGATCGGCATTCCGGGGACCGCGATTCCCTTCACCCCGTCCGGCTTCTCGGCCAGCAGGCGCTGAAGGTCCTTCGCGGGCACGTGGCCCTCGACCAGGTATCCGCCGATCTCGGCCGTGTGGCAGGACTGCAGATCCCGGTCGATGCCCCGCGCCGTCTTGAGGGCGCCGAGCTCCTTCGGGCTCATGTCGTGGACCTCGACCTCGAATCCGTTCTCGGCCATGTGATCCACCCACTTCCCGCAGCAGCCGCAGGTCTCGGTCTTGTAGACGACGAGCGTCTCCGCGGAAGCGCTGGACGACGCATCGCCCTGATGCGGCTCGTTGTTCGCCTCGTCCGCATAGGCGGCTTCGGCGACCGGCTGCGGCGCCTCGTAGTCCGCCGTCTCGGCGTCCGCCGAGCCGCCGCACGCGGCCAGTCCCATGGTCAGAACTCCGGCGAGCGCCAGCACGGCGCTCCGGTTGCTCACGTCCATCCTGTCTCCTTGTTCACAGCCTCGGTTGAGTCGGCGGGGGGACCGCCGGCGCGTCCTATCCTACTCGGTAGCAGAGGCTGCGGTCCAGAAACGCGTCACGGCCGGAAGACCGCCTCGAGCCGTCGAGCGATCTCGTCCCGCACCGATCGGAACGAGTCCATCACCTTTTCCTCCGTACCGGTCGCCGCAGCGGGGTCGGCCAGCGGCCAGTGAACCCGCCGGGCATCCCCGAGCCACAGCGGGCAGTTCTCCTCCGCGCAGAGCGTGATCACGCAGTCCACCGGAGCCGATGCATCGAACTCGCTCCCGCCTTCCAGGAATTCGTCGAAGCTCTTGGAGTGCTGCGCGGAGGCGTCGATCCCGATGTCGGCGAGCGCGGCGACGGCCTGGGGACGCACGCTGGAGGGCTCCGAACCGGCCGACGAGATGCGCACACCGGCCGGGGCGAGGGAACGGCCCAGGCCCTCGGCCATCTGGCTCCGGGCCGAGTTCGCCACGCAGAGGAAGAGCACGTGCCGCGGGTTCAGTGCCCCGAGGACGCCGGCCTCGACGAGCCAGCGGGGCGGGACCCCGGAGCCGTCGGCGTAGCGGCGGCAGGCGAAGGCGGCGGGACCCGGGGAAGCGCCCTCGAGGTCGCCTCCGTTCACGCGGACGGTGGGCGAGCCCGGGAAAGAGAGCGCGACGGCCTCCTCCGGGCTCCGCACCGTCGTGACACGGACCTCCGCCCCAGGCGCGAGCCGAGCCGCGACATCGCGCACCAGCTCTACGGCGGCCGCGGCGTGCGGGCATTCCGGCGTGACCAGTACTTCGATCGTCAGGTCCCTCTCGGAGGCGCTCATGTCGAGCCGGTCCCCGTGCCGACCCCACCCGGCACCGCGCAGTTGGA